>JBDRVV010000004.1 GCA_039802005.1 candidate division WOR-3 bacterium | reverse complement strand
TGGCTTTCATGGTGTATACTTCCTCCGGAATATCTATTGCGATCATAGGGGCTCCTTTCAGGAAATATATACTTGGGAGTCCCTATGTTTTCGAGTACCTGAGTAAGATAATTTATTTTGATTAAATAACCCCATTTCGGTAAGATTATTTTTGATTCAAATCGAACCCTTGACTTTCAGAATTGGTTATATATAATAATGCAATTTAAAAAAGGACAAAGATGAAAATAGCGGTAATCGGCGTGGGTTATTGGGGTCCGAATTTGGTTCGTAATTTGCTCAATAATAAAGCAGTCAGTGAAGTCTACTGCTTTGATATTGATGCAAAAAGATTGCATAATATTAAACAGCAGTTTCCAATAGTAAAGATTGTTGATTGCTACGAGGATATATTAAACAATCCTAAAATTGTTGGCGTTTGTATTGCAACCCCTACGAGTACGCATTTTCCTTTAGCAAAATTGGCAATTGAACATAATAAGAACGTTTTAATAGAAAAACCATTTACCGTAACGGTGCGTGAGGCGGAAAACTTGATTGAGCTCGCCAGCAAAAAGGGGCTAAAACTTCTGGTTGACCACATATTTATGTATAACGGTGCGGTTCGTAAAATAAAGGAAATTATTGAATCAGGAGAAATAGGGAAGATTTTATACTTTGATGCAGTTCGCGTCAACCTTGGACTTTTTCAACATGATGTTAATGTGCTTTACGACCTTGCCACCCATGATATTTCAATAATGCTATATCTTTTAAACAAAAATCCTAAAGCCGTGTCCGCAATTGGTATTGGTCATTATAATACAATAGAAGATATAGCATATATGACATTATTCTTTGATGATAATTGCATAGCCCATTTCCATGTAAACTGGCTTGCACCCGTAAAGGTTAGAAGAATTTTGATCGGTGGTTCTCAGAAGATGATTGTTTATGATGATATGGAAACAGTAGAGAAGATAAAGGTATATGATAAAGGAGTTGAGATAAAGACAAAAGAAGGTATTTATAAAACTTTGATTGAATATCGCACCGGTGATATGTATGCACCGAAATTTGATACAACTGAACCCCTTTCAGTGTTAATAAGAGAATTTATTGATGCAATAAAAAATGGGGGAGAACCGTTATCAAATGGTAAAACCGGTCTTGAAGTTATAAAAATTTTGAATGCGGCTCAAAAATCTTTAAAAAATAATGGTTGCATAGTGGAGTTAAAATGAAAACGATAAATAAAGTTGATAATCACCAAATTATAAAAGATGTAAGAATAGGTGAGAATGTAAAAATTTTTGGTTTTGTCAATTTGTATGGATGTGAAATAGGTGATAATACAAAGATTGGAACATTTGTGGAAATTCAGAAAAATGCAAAAATAGGAAAGAATTGTAAGATATCTACCCACACCTTTATTTGCGAGGGTGTTACGATAGAAGATAATGTCTTTATTGGGCATAATGTCACTTTTATAAATGATAAATACCCGCGGGCGACAAATCCTGACGGTTCTATGCAGACCGAGGCAGATTGGAAAGTTGTGCCAACACTTGTTAAAAAGGGTGCCTCAATTGGTTCCAGTGCCACAATTCTTTGTGGGGTTACGATTGGTGAAAATGCAATTGTTGGTGCCGGTAGTGTTGTGACAAGAGATGTGCCAGATAATACAGTAGTTGCTGGTGTCCCAGCAAAGATTATAAGGAAAATTAAATAAATTAAAAGGAGGATTAATTGCAGGTTCCTTTTATGGATTTAAAAAGACAATATGAAATGATAAAAGATGAAATAGATGAAGCTATTAAAAAGACAATTGATTCTTGCGCGTTCGTTGCCGGAGAAAAAGTTAAAGAATTTGAAAATAATTTTGCCAGTTATTGTGGTGCAAAATATGGTATTGCAATATCTTCAGGAACCAGTGCAATCTATGCGGCATTAAAGGCACTTGATATCGGTAGGCATGATGCTGTAATTACTGTCCCATATACTTTCATTGCTACTGCTGAAGCAATCAGTTTAACTGGTGCTACACCTATATTTGTTGATATAAGAGAAGATTCCTATACCATTGACCCAGAAAAGATAAAAGAATATATTGAAAAAAAGTGTGAATGGATTGAGAAAAAGAATGTTTTAAGGGATCAGGAAAAGAAATTAAATGTTAAGGCAATAATCCCTGTCCATCTTTATGGCCAGACTGCTGATATGGATGAGATTATGAAGATTGCGAAAAAATATAATCTCGCTGTGATTGAAGATGCTGCTCAGGCACACGGTGCATCATATAAAGAAAAAAAGGCAGGCGCAATTGGTGACCTCAGTGCCTTTAGTTTTTATCCCAGCAAAAATTTAGGGGCTTATGGCCAAGGTGGTATGGTTTTGACAAATAACGAAGAATTGGCAGAAAAAGTGAGAATGTTGATTGACCATGGTCAGAAAGAAAGATATTTCCATGAGTTTGAAGGATGGAATTTCAAAATGGATGGATTTCAGGCAGCAATTTTAAATGTAAAATTAAATTACCTTGATGATTGGAATGAAGACCGCAGGCAGAATGCTTATTATTATAATGAACTTTTAAATGGAATTGATAAAATAATAACACCAAAGGAAATGGATTATGGTAAACACATTTATCATCTGTATGTAGTGCGGGTTCCTGATAGAGATGGCTTTATGAAATTTTTAAAAGAAAATGGCATTGGTACAGGAATACATTATCCCAAACCTCTGCATTTACAAAAGGCATATAATCATCTTGGATATAAAGGGGGTGACTTTCCGGTTTCTGAAAAGTGTGCCAATGAAATTGTTTCTCTACCGATGTTTCCGGAATTAACCAAGCACGAGATTGAATATGTTTGCTCAAAAATAAAAGAATGGGCAGCGTAAATGTGAGCATTTTAAATATGTATGCTTAAAATCATCTTATTGTTTACCGACATTGTCGCAATTGTTACTTCATATTTCTTATCAAAATTTTTGCGATACCATAGTGGTGTCCATTACATTCCCAATCAATTATCTACATTTCTATTTCTCGTTTTCGTAATACTGTTAATTAGTTATCTTTATGATTTGTATAATCATTATTATTACGCCCAATCGGGTCGTGTTTTTTTTAAACTCGTAAACGTCTGGATATTTTCCTTTATTGCTTATGTTATTGTTGGATTTCTTACAAAATTTTATTTCTTGAACAATAGCCGTGGTTTTATATTCTGTTTTTTCTTTATTTCATATCCCCTTGTTACATCTTTCTTACGATTATTAATAATCCCCAAAATTTTAATCAGTTACTTCTCTAAATCCGAACATAGAACTAATTGTAAATATATCGGACCTGAAGATAAATTTAATCAACTTAAGCAATTTTTTGAGGAAAATCCAATCATCGGATTTAATCTAATAAATTCAAATGCTAATGACGAGGAATTAAATAAATCGGAAATTTTTCTATTTAGTTCAGAAAAAGATTTTGGGAATTTGTATAAAGAAATAAAAAGGCATTCATCAATTGGTAGAAAAGTGCATATTGTTACTGGTTTATTCAATGACCTTCCATTGAAATGGGAATGGTGTAAAATAGATAATCTACCAATAGTTTCAATAAAAATTAATGGCGAAAAAAAATGGCAGGTTATTGTTCGACGAATTCTTGATATTATTTTATCACTTATAGTATTAGTCATTTTTTTCCCATTTTTTATAATCGTTGCCCTTGCTATTAAATTGGAGTCTTCAGGTCCCGTAATATATAAGCAAAAAAGATGCGGAAAGGATGGAAATGAATTCACACTTTATAAATTCCGTTCAATGTATAATAATAATTCCCAGGAAAAAAGGGAGAACGATTTTAAGGCATTTATTGAAAATAAGACACAAAAAGGCAAGATTATTAACTATAATGAGATAACAAGGGTGGGCAGAATCTTAAGGAGGACTTCTATTGATGAATTTCCTCAGTTTATCAATGTATTAAAAGGAGATATGACATTGATTGGACCAAGACCACCCATACCTTATGAGGTTAAATATTACAAAGATTGGCATAAAGACAGATTAAAAATAAAACCCGGAGTAAGCGGTCTCTGGCAGGTTTATGGCCGTGGTAGTATGCCCTGTGATTCTTCAATATTTTTAGATTTGATATATGCATTAAATCGCTCCCTCACCCTGGATATAAAATTGTTATTCCAAACAGTACCGGCAGTTATATTGGGAAAAGGAGCATATTAAAAAGATGGTTAGTCATTTTTGGGTGTGGACGCTGTATACTTATAAGTTAATTGTCTATAGTATTTCATATTTAAGGCTTCGCTATAAAACTTTAGAGAATGACTTTTTTATTTATTCTTTCAATCTACTACCCTATTGATTCCTGGCAGAATGAAGTTCTTGAAGAACTTCGGGTAAGAGGTTGTTTTTATACAAAATTCCCGAGCGTTAAACCTTATCCGGTTATTTTAGATTTTGATTCCAATGACAATTTTAATTTTTTAACTAATCGCGTAAAATTGCTCTATGACCGCCTCTGGTTACCAAATTTTTCATTAAAGATTAAAGGTGATACGGTGCAAGTCGGTAGATTCAAACCAATGGTTAATTACAAATTTTCTAATTTCTTATTGTATTTACAACCTGATGTAAAATTTGGAACCGACAGCCTACCACCCAATAAAGTATTCAAAAATCTTTTTTCAGCCGACTATGAGAGAGTTTATGTACGCTATGATAATGAACATTTGGGCATTTTTATTGGCAGGGAAAGATTTTCTATTGGTCCGTCGCCAAGATATAATATACTCCTGTCAGGCTATGGACCACCACTTGACTGGTTTCATTACCGACTTACTGCAAAATACATCCAATTGAGTTATTATCTGAGCCAACTTGATGATATGGTTTGCAAACCACTGGAATATATTGGCGACACAATTAATACATTTATAAACGCACGAAGATATTTAATAATAAAAAGACTTGATTTTACTCCGGTAAGCTGGTTTAATTGCAGTTTTTCTGAAGCAGCGACACAGGGTGGAGAAAATTTTGTTTTAATGCCTTACCATTTCAATCCCCTTGTTTTCATTCATACCCTGCAACACAATTGGGATAGAGATGCAGATTTATTTTTCCATCTTGATGTAAAAATCTTTTTGAAGAATTGTGCATTCTATTCAGCATTATTGGTTGACGATTATCAACTTGAACCTGACCCCAATGGCGAACCGAATCACTTCGGTATAAACTTTGGTACAGAATTTACCGATTTATTTTTAAGGAATAATTTCTTAATTTTTGAATATCACCTTTTATCAAGATGGGTATATTGTATATATGCGCCATATCAAAGGTATATGTATTATGGTTATCCGATAGGTTTTCCTTACGGCCCTGATTGTGATGAATGGTATTTAAAATATGTCCACCATTTAAACGAAAAATTTGATATCTTTATAAACAGCTCTTATCTCAGAAAAGGTGAAAATAATGTGAATTCTATCTGGCCGATACCTGAGAAACCACGAATTCCCGGAACTTATTTCCCAGAAGATAATTACCTATCAGGAGTTTCTCAGAACACTGCAAATATTAATATCGGCGCCAGAGTTTTTTATAAAAATTTATTATTTCTTGAATTCTATTTAGGATATATTAATATTCAGAATAACCAGCATATAAAAGGTAATTCAAAGAATTCAATGCAGATAGGGATGCAAATTGATTTTTTGAAATTATAAATCAAATGTTATGAAATGTAAAAATTCAGTCTGGGATTATATCTTTCTTGCCCGACCGATTTTGCTTATTCCGGTTTGGGCATTTTTTTTAATCGGCTATTACAAGGCGGGTGGGGAAAGATTCCGTTTCAATAAGACATTGATTTTTACAATAATCGCTTATACGGGATTGTTATCAATATTATACATTCTAAATCAGATTGCAGATAAAAAATCTGACGCAATAAATCAAAAGCACCTCCTTATTGCAGAAGGAATGATGTCATTAAGGAGTGCTTATATTGAAATTGGTATACTGCTTGTGGCTACGATTATTTTTTCAATTAATCTACCGCCAATCATAATTATATTTATGATAATTTCATTTCTTTTTGGTATTTTTTATTCTTTACCACCATTCAAAATGAAGGCAATTCCATTTGCAGATTTTTTGATCAATGGCATTGGTTATGGATTTGTCAATTTTTCCGTTGGATGGTTAACCATTAATGAATTTTCTACCCAGTGCATTATAAGTTCTCTGCCTTATGTCCTTGCTGTCAGTGCAATATTTGTGAATACAACTGTGCTTGATATCGAAGGTGACAAAAAATGCGGTTATTTAACAACTGGTGTATTGCTGGATAGAATAAATGCCTCACGATTGGGATTATTTTTGATACTTGCCTGCACAATCACCTCCTTTTTTTTAAAAGATTATATTTGTTTTATACCTTCAGTGACAGCCTTACCGTTATTTGCGATGGCAGCACTTAATGGCGAAGATAAGTATGTTACACTATCAATCAGAATAGGGGGACCTTTACTTATCTTAATCGTGGGGATTATTTTCCCATATTTTTTAATAATTGCTATTTTAATTTTTTTATTTTTACGGATATACTACAAGCAAAAATTTGGAATAAATTATCCGGGACTTTAGTTTTATGGCATTATATCCAAATTCTCAGAGAAATAACTATTTTGTGAGAGCACTTCAGGGAAGAGGAGATGTATATTGTTTACTTGGGATGTATAAAGAAGCAATGGGTGATTATCAGACCTTGAGAAAATTTAAAGAATACAGAATTTATGGAGATAAAGGCATATCGGAGGTTTTCGAGAAAATTGGAAAATATAAATTAGCCTTTAGATTTATTGAAGATGCTTATAATAATTGTTTTGATAAAAACGAAAAAATAGAAATTTTAAATCAAATGTTATTTTTATTACTGAGGCTCGGGAATTTAAAAAAAGCCGAAAAGATAATTACCTGTATAAATAAATTGATTGAAAAAGTTCGAGACGATAGAGGTGAATTATATTTAACTATAGCCCGCTCATTTTACAACTTCGCTATTTTTTGTTATCAGACAGGTAAATACGAGAGGGCAATAGATTTTGTTAAGAAGAGTATGCATATAGCTAATGCCATTAATGAAAGAAGAAGGTTGGCTCTGTCTTATAACTTGATGGGTGTATTATACAGAAAGATATCGCAACCCGAACTTTCATTAAGATATTATAAAAAAAGTTTAAACCTTTTTGCCCAAATTGGAGATATTGCTCAAATCGCTGGTGTTTACAATAATATAGGTTCAGTCTTGGATGAACCTAATGATGCGTTAAAATATTATACGAAAGCATTTGAAATATTTAAAAGCATTGGTTATAAAATGGGTATCGTTGAGTCTATCCATAATATTGCGAATTGTTATCTTGAAGCAGGTTTCTGTAAAAAGGCGTTGGATGAATATAATAAATCCTATACTTTTTCCAATATGATGTCATATCCATTTGGGATCTCTATAAGCCTTACCGGCGTTGCTAAATCATATTTTTATATGGGGAGGTATTATAAAGCCCTGACATATTTATTTAAAGCGCTAAAGCTGTCAAAGAAAATTAATGACCGCGAAGGAGTGTTAGAAAATTACTATCTAATAGCGAAAATAAAAATTGAAAGGTTGGATTCTGATACTTATAAATGGCTTGTTAAGGCAAAAAAATTAGCATTAAATTTACCTAATTATTCTTTTCTTGTTGAAATTTTATTTGATGAATTCAAATTTTTACATCATAAAAAAGCAGAAGGAAAAATTCTAAAACTAAAGCCAATTATTAATACTTTAATAAAAAAAGACTTAAAACAAAGGCATAAAATTTTTCTGAAAATTATGAGCGTAAATATAAAATTTAATTATGCCAATCAACAAGATAAATATTTAATAGAACAGTTAGAAAATTTATTAAATTCAATAAAAGATTATGAACTAATTTTTGAAATAGGTAAAACACTCATAAATATTTATCTTACATATGATATTAAAAAGGCTCTATCGGTATATTCAAGGATTTGTAAATTGTTGAATGGGTGTGAAATGGATGTATATAGATTAGAATTACAATTTTTAAAAGCAAAATTAGACTATTATCGTGATTATAATTGTATGAATACTTTACGACGGGTAATAGCACTATCCAAAAAAATTGGTAATAAAAGATTATATGAAGAAATAAAAACATGGTTGAAAAAATGAAGAGAATAATGATCTTAATAGTATTGCCTTTTATTTTTATCTTTGCGCAGAAAAATGATTCACTCAATGATTCTTTAAAAATATATAAAACACCTGAAATCAAGCCGACAATAAAGATAACGCGCGATGAATGGTTTTCTCAGGATAAATTTTTACACTTTTATTTTTCTGCATCAATCGTCGGGCTCAGTTATCATACCCTGGTTAATCGTTTGAATCATGATGAAAATCAAAGTAAAATTTTTTCTGTATCATTTACTGCAATAGTAGGATTAGGAAAAGAAATTTATGATAAAAAGAAAAAAGGACATTTTTCTTGGAAAGATTTATGCTGGGATGGAGCAGGATTGACCGTTGGTTATTTTGCGTTTGTCCATAGATATTGAGTAATTGGGGATTTTGAGAAACTTGGGGGCAAGGCTTTAAACCTTGCAGAAACAAAAAATGCAAACCTAAAGGTTTGCCCTACAATGTAATTAACCATAAAACCATCTACCCACCCAACTATCCAACCATCAAGCCATCCAACAATCCCTTTACTTCTTGTGAATCCGGAATTATCTTCAAGACTTTTTGTAGTATTTTTCGTGCATCATTTTTGTTCCCGTGTTCCAGACAACTTTTTGCAAAATTTATTGCTTCAGTCTCAAATTGACTCAAAATTTTAAACCTCATATCCATTGACCAATTATCAAAATTCTTCTTAAAAAGTTCACTGATATAAAATCAATTTCTACTTGAATTCCTGATAAAATCTGGTATAATAGATGGTATGAAAAGCATACCCAAATGCATAAAAAAATATTTCTGGGAGACAGATTTAGATAAGTTAGATATTAAAAAATATCGTATTTATATTCTCAGGCGGATTATGGAATATGGTGATGAAAAAGCGGTTGCTTGGTTATGGAAAAATTTTAAAAAATCAGAAATGCGCAAGGTACTGATTGAAAGTCGTGGTTTTTCAAAAAAGAGCGCTAACTATTGGGCAGTTATTTTGGATTTACCTAAAGAGAAGGTGCGATGTTTGAACAAACACTTACAAAAAAAGCAAAGAAGAATCTGGCCCTATTAGGGCAGTCAAAGATTCTGAAAGATGCATACCTGGCTGGTGGCACAGGAGTCGCACTCCAATTAGGACATCGTATCTCAGTTGATCTTGATTTCTTCACACCAAAGGATTTTATACCGAAAATATTTTCTGCCCGGTTATCTCAGTTAGGAGTATTTAAAGAAGAACAGGCAGATAAAGGAACGGTTTTGGGAATTTTTGAAGGAGTGAGATTCAGCCTTTTTGTATATAAATATCCTTTGCTTTTCAAACCATTAAAATACCAGTTACTAAATATCGCCGATATTAGAGACATTGCGGCTATGAAAATTGATGCAATAGCAACCCGTGGATTAAAAAGAGATTTTATTGATTTGTACTTTACATGCAAGGCAGGTTATAGTTTAACTGAAATATTGAATTTTTATGATAGAAAATACCAAAATTCAGCTTCTAATTTCATCCACATTCAGAAAAGTTTAATTTTTTTTGATGATGCAGAGAAGGACAAAATGCCGAAGATGATAAAACCAGTCGTCTGGAAAGAGGTTAAAGAATATTTTGCAAAAGAAGTGAAGAAATTAGCCGTAGGATAAACATGTCTGGATTAACCATCCAACGGTCCAATTATTAACCCAAGCAAGGGGTTAGCACGGGATATAAAGCGCATAATGGTAAATGGAGATAAAAGGTTCACGCCTTAACTCCAGCCATAGAAACATCTAATCATCAAACAATAAAACTATTAGACTATCCGACTATGAAACGATGTCGAATAAAACTTTAGCTTTGCATAAATGACTTAGTTGAAAAATCTCAAGTAGAACTGAAACACTTCTGGGTCAGAAATTATCTTCAAGGGCTTCTTTAAAATCTTGCTGTACCCGTTTTATTTTCATGAATTTATGTAAAACAGCATACAAGCAATTGCACAACTTTTTTTCTTATCTTGGGCATCCTGCCGAGATGTACTTCTGGGTGGACGCTATTAGATAATAATATCACTATTAAATTTTTCTTCGGGTCAGCCATAATCATTGTGCCGGTGAATCCGGTGTGCCCGAATGCTGAATTGGATAAAATTCCTGGATAGGGATTCATCCACCAGCCAAGCCCCCTTTTTTCTTTGCCCCCGGTCCAGTCTTTAATCATTAATCTCAAAGTACTCGGTTTTACAATCTCACCATTTAAATATGCCCGCATTATTTTCGCCAGTTCTTCAGCGTTAGAGAATAGTCCTGCATTTCCGGAAACACCATTAAATGCATAAAAACAATTTCCATCATGAACTTCGCCCTTAATTAAATAATCACGCCATTTTACATTTGATATATCACCATACGCTTTTGCCTTTTGTTTTTCGTGCTCGTTTCCTAACTCAGTAGGAGCAATGTTTTTTATTTTTTTTGATGGATTGAACAGTGTATTTTTCAAACGCAATCTTTTAAATATTTTTTCTTTGCAAAAAATATCCAGACCTTGATTTGTAATTCTTTCAATCATCAATCCAAGAATGATATATCCTAAACACGAATAAACGACTTCTTTTTTGCCTGTATTTATACGGGAAAGATAATCAATCCTTTCCTGTGGATTGAGTAAATATAATGGAAACCAGGCAGGCAAACTGGAGGTGTGGGTGAGTAATTCCTTTATTGTCTTTTTACCATTCGGTTTATCTTTGAAATCAGGGAGATATTTTTCAATACGGTCATTGAGTTTAATCTCTTTTTCTTCAAATAGCAACATAATCGCCATTGCGGTGCACAGAGGTTTTGTCAGCGAGGCAAGGTCATAGATTGTATCTTTGTTTAATTTCTCTTTTCTGGGAAAAATCTGCCGATAACCAAATACTTCATAAATGTAAACATCTTTATTATTCCCAACCCACAATACTGCTCCAGGAATCTTTTTTAATTTAACACAGTTATCTAAAAATCTGCACAGTTCCATATATTGCATGGTTAAATACTTAAACAATTGTTTAATTGTTTAATTGATGAAATGTTGAAGAATAATTTGCTGAATTCGCTACTCTCTAATTCAGTAATTAGCAATCTTAGTCCGCGCGGGATATACTTCTTAAAGTGCGTTTTCCCTTTATTCAGTGAAAGGTTTGCAAAGGCACCGAGCGCCTGCATATGTCTCTGGATAGCGGTAATCTGGTAAATTTCAAAAAATTTTTCTTTTGCAATCTTTACTTTCTTTTTCTCCAAACAACTCAAATAATACGAAATTAATTTATTTTCATTTTTTCTATCAATACGAACATACGCATCCCTTAATAAAGATGCAAGGTCATAGGTTAATGGCCCAATCCTTGCTGACTGAAAATCCACAATTCTAATTCTTCCATTTTTTACAAAGATATTCTGTGATTGATAATCCCTATGCATCAAAAAATTGTTTATTGGTTTTACCGCCTCAACGACCTTTTTATGTAATAAATTCAAATCCCCTTCAATTTCACAAATTTTTTCATCAGGTATCTTGCAAAATTGTTTCAAAAAAAATTGCTTAAAATAATCCTGTTCCCATTTGATATGCTCACTATCATAATAATTATTCACTGGTGCATTCTTATATCCATCAACCTGCAATTTAACGAGTTCCTCTATTGACTTTTTGTAAAATTTTATCCAATCTTTACATCCATTGCACATCAAACTGTATAGAGAATCATTTCCCAAGTCTTCCACTATCGCATAATCTTTTTTAACTTCAATCAATTTCGGTACACCAACACCAATACTTAAAAGATGCCTCAATATTTTCACATAATCATTAATATTTTTATCCTCAATAAGAATATAAGTCTTTTTATCCTTTTTAATGCGATAAAATTTCCTATCCGACCCACCGGTAATAATCTCTTCAACAAATTCATACCTGTTTAGTCTTTTACTAAATATGTGCATTTTTTCTATTTCCAGAGCCGATTTTTTCGGCATTTCAAAGAACGATAAACCCCTAAAATACCTATATCATACCAAATGCTGTCTGTCATATAAGGATATAGAAACTCGCCATTTTTTATAGCGTTGTTATAGACTTCGGTAAGGCTGAAGACCTTTTTGTTTTTTGGAAAATATCTAAAAATTCTTTTTGAAAGAACAGCGATCCCCGCATAGGTATAACAGCCATTCGTTCTCTTTTTATAAAACTTTATAACGCGATTTTTTGAAATTTTAACCCGATTTGTTTTATAATTCTTCACCAAGACAATCGTTGCCAGTGGTTTTATCTTTTTATGCTTTTTTAATACCTTTTTTAAATCTATATCTGAAAGGATATCACAATTGTGGATCAAAAAATCTTCAGATACGAAATTCTTGAAATGGAGTAATGCACCACCAGTTCCGGATAGATATTTTTCAAACACGAATTCTATCCCGCGCAAATTTTGTAATGATTTTTTTATTAGGTCTGCTTTGTAAAAAAGATTGATTCCAATATTTTTTATTCCTGCCCTTTTTAACTTCTTGATAATCAATTTTATTATAGGAATACCATTTATCGGTAATAAAGGCTTGGGTATTTTCTTTGTTATATTGCCGAGCCTTTTGCCTAAACCTGCGGATAGAATGATTGCATTCATAAGTTTGTTAAATAAATACCGACAGATATGAGACCCTGAAATAAATTCAGGGTGACATAGAAATTCTCCATACTATTCATAAAGTAAATACTTCACACGCTTCTTTTTAAATTCCTTTAGTTCTTTTTGCCACCTTTTTTTCATTGTTCCCACTGATTTGCCTTTTTCTATTGCCTCTCTTATCCAGGAGTTACCAATCAAAATATCAAACGGCATTTTATTTTTCTCAAATTCATAAGGCGGTTTGCGCCAGGTAAATTTTTTGGGGTAAAGTTCTTTTATTGTAGAAATTATTTCAAGCCCGGTACAAACTGGATCAAAATTCTTGAGATCATTTACATAGATCTGTGCGCCACCGCAGATTTTGCCGCAATATTTATGAAAGGTCGGAATGAATTTCAGAGGCCGGAATTCTACACCCATTATATTTTTTCTATTCAGTTCTTTCACAAGTTTTTCTTCTTGTATCCAGGGTGCACCAAATATCTCAAATGGTCTGGTAGTCCCCCTGCCTTCAGATATATTTGTTCCTTCAAGGAGACACATTCCTGGATAAACAAGTGCGGTCTCAAAAGAAGGCATATTTGGTGAAGGAACGGTCCATTTTAGACTACAATCAGGAAAATAGAATTTTCTTTTCCAACCTTCCATTTTTATGACTTCTAAATCAACGCCGAGATGTTTTTCAACATTTATCATATTACAGATTTCACCTATAGTCAAACCATGTCGCACTGGCATAGGATATAATCCAACGAAAGACACAAATTTCTCTTCAAGGACCGGACCCTGGACAGTCAAACCATTCAATGGATTGGGTCGGTCAAGAATTACCATTTTTTTCTTTAATCGGGCTAACTCTTTCAATAATAATAATGCACTCCAGACAAATGTATAATATCGGGTTCCTATATCTATTAGATCAACCACCAGGGTGTCAATTTCTCTTATAATACTAAGTTGTGGCACAAGTTTTTTGCCATATAGACTTAGAACCGGAATTCTTTCCTGTTTATGGTTTTTGACATAAATTTGGTCTTGTAAGGCGCTAAATAACCCATGCTCCGGTGCAAAAATAAATTTCAGATTAATCTTTCTGCAATCAATAAAATGGTAGATTGTGGGTCTTAATTTACAGTCGGTTGCTGCAATATTTGTTAATAAAGCGAGGTTTTTATTCTTAAACATAGCAAAATTTTCCGCTATAAGTCTGTCAATTCCAGTTAGCATAATTAAATATATTCTAAATATAGTAAAAGTCAATTGATATTAAATTCCCTATTGACAATTTTCTAAATATTGATATTATATTATGTTATGAAGTTGGGTGAAATACTGGTTAAACATGGTTTTGTTACTGAAGATATGCTTGCCCGCGCCCTTGAGGAGCAGAAAAAAGATGGGGCAAGACTTGGTTCAACATTAATAAAGCTTGGATTTTTAAAAGAAGAAGATTTATTAAAGGCACTCTCCATCCATTTTGGTGTAAAATCAATCGATCTTAGAAAACTGGAACTTGATCCCAATATTTTAAAATTAGTCCCGAGTGATATTGCTGCTAAATATCTCGTTGTGCCGATAAAGAGATTGGGTAGAACCCTTAGTCTTGCAATGGTCAATCCGGGCGATATGAATGCAATAGAAGATATTAAATTCGCCACAAGTTATGATATAGAACCACTCGTTGCATCTGAGGATGCAATAATAAAGATAATTAACGAACATTATCATATTGAAAAAATGCTTGCTGATGTGATGTATGAATTAGAAACTGCAGATGCAGGTGAGACTTCAGTCAAAGTAATGGATGAAGTAGTCCAGCAAAAGGAGGAGGAAGACTTATCAAATGTTGCGGATGATAGTGATAGTGGTCCTGCCCTTAAATTAGTTAGTAAGATTATCAGTGATGCTGTTGAACAGAATGTTTCCGATGTTCACATTGAACCGTATGAAAATGAAATGCGCATTCGTTATCGTATTGACGGTATATTACACGAAGTTTTGAAACCACCAAAGAAGATGAATCGTGCTATAGCAACAGTTATTAAAGTTATGGCAAAATTAAAGGTTGAAGAGAAGAGATTACCCCAGGACGGAAGAATTAAGGCAAGGGTGCACAATAGAATCATTGATATTCGTGTCTCCACTGTGCCCACACTCTTTGGTGAAAAGATTGCACTAAGGTTACTTGACCGCTCAACAATTCAATTAAATCTTGACCTCTTAGGATTTGAAGAAAGTACTTTAAAAACATTTCGCAGGGCAATAAAGACACCTTATGGTATTGTTCTTGTTACTGGTCCAACAGGTTCTGGTAAAACAACGACACTTTATTCGGCACTAACTGAACTGAATGACCCCGGGATTAATATAACAACGGCAGAAGACCCTATTGAATACTCATTGATGGGAATAAACCAGTTGCAGGTGAATGAAAAAATTGGACTTACTTTTGCCTCTGCACTTCGTGCATATTTGCGTCAGGACCCCAATATAATAATGGTGGGTGAGATTCGTGACCTTGAAACCGCCGAAATTGCAATACGTGCATCTTTGACCGGTCACCTTGTTTTATCAACCGTTCATACAAATTCAGCAGCAGCAACTATAACCAGATTGGTAAATATGAATATTGAACCATTTTTGATTGCCTCAACTCTTTTGTCAGTGCTTTCTCAACGTTTGTTGAGAAAAGTCTGTATGAAATGCAGGACTGAAGTAAAATATCCGCCCGAAGTTTTATTAGATGCCGGGATTGAACCTAATAAAATAGATTTTCCGTTATATAGAGGCGAGGGATGCAAAGAGTGCAGGGGCACCGGGTACAAAGGTAGAATTGGTATATTTGAAAATATGCTTGTAACTGCCCGGATAAGAGAATTGATTTTAAAACGTGCACCAGCTGAGGAGATTGAAAAGACAGCGGTTGAAGAAGGAATGCTCACACTCCGTGGCTCAGCCCTAGAGAAATTACGGCAGGGTCTGACGACAGTAGAAGAAGTAATAAGGGAAACAAGGGTGGAATAAATGGAAGAAAGATTGGGTGTATATTTAGTAAAAAATAATTTAATTACCGAAGAACAGTTGCGTCAGGCAATGCAAGAAAAGAAAGAGACCGGTCAGAGACTTGTTAGTGTTCTTGTGAGGTTAGGTTTTATCCCTGAGAACAAACTTTTAGCACAGTTGAGTAATCTATATCATATGGAAGTGACCGACCTTGATTATATTATTCCATCAGAGACTGTTTTAAAATTAATTCCTGCTGAAAAGGCGTATCATTATGAAGTAATACCTATTGACCGAAAAGGAAGGACTCTAACTGTTGCAATGGTCGACCCTACTGATATTAGCGCAATTGAAGATTTGAGATTCATTACGGGGATGGAAATAAATCCAGTCCTTGCTTCCGAGACAAGCATAAGGGAGGCATTAAGCAGATATTATAAAATGGATACAAGTTTGGCTGAAGTAAAGACAGAGGCGGGTCCGAAAGAGCTGGGTATTGAAGATTTGGAATTATTAGATACAGGTATGGAAGAAGAGGTGGAAGAGGCAAAATTAAGAGCGGATGCTGAGGGTGGGCCAGTGGTAAGGCTGGTGAATTTTTATATCGCAGATGCAGTGAATAAAGGTGCTTCAGATATTCATATTGAACCATTTGAAAAACAATTAAGAATCCGTTTCAGGATTGATGGTGTTTTAAGAGAACAACAACCTCCACCATATAACCTGAAGGCAGGTATAATTACAAGGTTAAAATTGATGGCAAAGATGGATATTGCAGAACATAGATTATGTCAGGATGGAAGAATTAATATTCTTGTAGGCAATAAAATGATAGACCTCCGGGTTTCAGTCATTCCGACACTTTATGGTGAAAAGGTTGTTATGAGAATTCTGGACCGTAGTGCCTTGATGCTTGATTTAACAAAATTGGGATTCAGCGATGAGGCACTGAAAAAATTCTTGAAGGCGATTGAAAGTCCATACGGTATTATTCTTGTTACCGGTCCTACGGGAAGTGGTAAAACTACCACACTTTATTCCACACTTCAGCGACTTAATAAACCAGACAGGCAGATTATGACTATTGAAGATCCTATAGAGTACAATATTCACGGCATCAATCAAATTCAGGTTCACGAGGAAATCGGCTTAACCTTTGCTGCAGCGCTTAGAGCATTCTTACGTCAGGCACCGAATATAATCCTTGTCGGTGAGATGCGTGATACTGAAACGGCTGAGATTGGTATTCGTGCAGCATTGACCGGACACCTCGTTTTCTCTACAATTCATACAAATGATGCGCCAACAACAATAAACCGGTTGGTGGATATGGGCATACCTCCATATCTCGTTGCCAGTGCCTTGATATTGATTCAGGCACAGCGTCTGGTCAGAAGAATCTGTCCTAATTGCAAAGAACCGATAAAAGTAAGTCCAAAATTGCTTGAAGACGCAAATATACCACCTGATACATTTCCTGATGGTATTGTATATAAAGGCAAAGGTTGCTCAAATTGTGGCCAAACTGGTTATAAAGGAAGGATTGGACTTTACGAGGTGATGCCTATTTCACCCACTATCAGGGCGATGATTTTAAAAGGTGCTTCAAGTGATGAAGTGGCAAAACAGGCAAAAGAAGAAGGAATGAAAACACTCCGCGATGATGGTATAGAAAAAGTAAAAAAAGGCATCACCACAATTGAGGAGTTAATGCGGGAGACCGCATCATTATGATAATATTTTTTATTCCGCTTTCTGCGGAGAAATTAAAATAGGATAAGGAGGCAAGATGCCCGTAACAATGAAACAATTATTAGAAGAAATGGTACAGCGAAATTCAACTGATTTACATTTAACCACTGGAGCCCCACCAATGCTAAGAATTGATGGTGAGCTTGTACCAACTAACTACGAGGTGATGACCCCGGAGTTGATTCAACAACTTGTTTACAGTGTGCTGAATGACCAGCAGAAGAAAAAATTTGAAATGGAATGGGAACTTGACTTTTCGTTCGGTATTGCTGGTTTATCAAGATTTAGGGGTAATTGTTTTCAGCAGAGAGGTAGTATTGCAGCGGCGATAAGGACTATCCCATTTGAAATACGGGGTTTTAAAGAACTTGGAATTCCACCTGTAGTCCAGGAACTTGCCAGTCGTCCCAAGGGTTTAATTTTATTAACCGGTCCAACCGGTTGCGGAAAATCAACTACACTTGCGGCAATAATTGATAAAGTCAATAGTGATAGGAGATGTCATATTATTACCGTTGAAGACCCAATTGAATATTTGTTCCGTCATAAGAAAGCGATTGTAAATCAGAGACAGGTGGGAAGTGATACAAAATCGTTTGCCAATGCATTGAAATATGTTTTGCGGGAGGACCCGGATGTGGTTATGGTAGGTGAAATGCGTGACCTGGAAACCATAGCAATTACTCTTACAATTGCTGAAACCGGACATTTAACCCTTGCTACACTCCACACAAATTCAGCCGCAGAATCAATTCACAGAATAATAGATATCTTTCCATCCCATCAACAGGGGCAGGTCCGTTCTCAACTTGCCTTTGTCATTGAAGGTGTGGTGACTCAACAATTGCTTCCCAAGATTGGGGGTGGGCGGGTGCTTGCTGCGGAGGTAATGGTTGCTACTCCCGCAATAAGGGCACTTATTCGCGATGGCAAAGAGCATCAGATTTATTCAATGATTCAATCCGGACAAAAGTATGGAATGCAGACTATGAATCAGGCATTGTATAATCTATATGCGAAAAGACTAATTACTCTTGAGACTGCATTTGATTATTCTCCGAACATTGAAGAATTTGAACATATGGTTGAACAAAAATCACCAGTCTTAGGATAGGGATATGATGGTTAACTGGTTAATTTTAGGTTTTTAACCAAGTATCATATAAATAGGAGGTATTATGCCAACTTTTGTATGGAAAGGCAGGACAGCAACAGGGGCATCAGCCAGTGGTGAATTGACAGCTCAATCACAGGCTGATGTTGTTGCAGCACTACGCCAGAAGAAAATAATTCCAACTTCAATTAAAATAAAAGAAGAAAAAAAGGGATTTGCACTTTTTGGAGGACGCATCTCAAAAAGGGCACTATCGGTATTCACAAGGCAATTTGCTACAATGTTAGGTGCGGGTTTGCCCTTGCTTAATTGCCTTGAAATTCTTTCAAAACAGACCGAAAGCGCGGGTTTAAAAAGGGTACTTGATGAAGTTCGTACCGATGTTGAAGGAGGTCTTTCTCTCGCAGATGCTTTAAGACGCCAACCCAAGGCATTTGATAATCTCTATGTGAATATGGTTGAGTCGGGTGAGACCGGCGGTGCACTTGATACCATTCTCCAGCGTCTGGCAACATATCTCGAAAAAACCGTAGCATTGCAGAGAAAAATACGCGGCGCTATGATATATCCTGCAATCATCAGTGTGGTAGCAGTGGGCGCAATTGCTGTTCTATTGATATTTGTGATTCCTATCTTTGCAAGAATGTATGAAGGGGTAGGAAGGGAACTGCCCGCAATGACGCAGCTCGTTATCAGGATTTCAAATTTTATGAAAGTCGCCGCATTGCCATTACTCATCGGATTAATACTATTATTCACGATCATCCGCAGGTGGCATAAGACAGAATCCGGTGCCAAGGCATTGGACCCATTATTTTTGAAAACGCCAGTATTTGGAGATTTGATAAAAAAACAGGCGATTGCAAGATTTTCAAGGACTCTTTCTACCTTGCTCTCTAGCGGTGTGCCAATTATTGATGCCCTTGAGATTACAGCAAAGAGTGCCGGCAACTGGGTTATTGAAGATGCAATATTGAAAGCAAGGGTTTCTATAAAGGGTGGAGAAAATATTGCTGATCCTCTTTCCAAGACCGCGGTGTTCCCGCCGATGGTGACACAGATGATTGCAATTGGTGAGGCATCTGGTGGACTTGATGATATGCTTTCAAAGGTGGCAGATTTTTATGATGCTGAGGTTGACCAAGCAGTTGAAAACCTTACCAATGCCCTTGAACCAATAATTATGGTTGTCCTGGGTGGAGTTGTTGGATTCCTTGTGATTTCAATGTATCTACCGATATTCCAGCTGGCTTCAACAATTACTGAATAGTCTTATCAAAAAATAAATAATTAGTAGGATAGAATATAAATATAAGCAGTTGCTTTATTCTATCATAAATGTTTTATAAAAAGTCTATTGATCCTTTGGTGGGGCTTATTCTGCTCCATCCTCTTGTTATTACTTTTACCCTACTCAGCTCTTCATACCCAATTTATTATAATATTCCAGTAACCTATTGGTTTATTATCCTAACTTCTTTTATAATCTCGTTATTATTTTTGTTACTTAATAAGTGGATAAAGTCAGAAATCCTTACATATATTTTATTAATGACAGATATTCCTTTTATTGGAGTGATAATCCATTTTACAGGCGGAATGGAAAGTCTTTTTCCCTTGTTGTATGTTGTACTAATCATCACATCGGCTATTTATCTTTATAGAAAAGGTGCATACATAATAAGTTTGCTCTCAGTGCTTTGTTTTTTCGGTCTGATGCTTTTTGAAATAAATGAAAGATCACTTCAAGCCAAATATGTGATTCAACAGTTCTATTTCTTCTCCCTTTTATTTTTATTCACAGCAATTTTAAGTGGCTGGCTTTCTGAAAGGTATCGCATAAGAACTGAAGAGTTGAAAAAATTAAACCTTACGACCGAAGAGATTGTAAAAAATTTACCGTCAGGAATTTTGGTGATTGATAGCGAAGGTTCAGTTATTTATACAAATATTATAGAAGATGATATTCGTTCATATGTCCATCTTTATCTCGCAAGATTCTTAAAGAGCCCGGAGCGCATTGACAATGTAAGAGAATTGAAAATCAAAAATACTTTTTACCTGCTTTCCTGTTCCCATATCGGTAATAGACAGGGCGCGCTTGCAATTCTACAGGATTTGACCAAAATAAAAAAGTTAGAAGAGGCATCAAGAATATCTAAGCAAACAAAGATGCTTGCTGAGCTTGGTGGGTCATTAGCCCACGAGATTCGCAACCCTCTTGCTTCAATAAGGGGTTCATTGGAAGTCATCGCTAAAGCCCGGGTTCCTAAATCAGCAAAGCCATTCATTGAAATGGCATTAAAAGAGTCAATCAGATTGAATGAAATCGTTACTGATTTTTTGAATTTTGCGCAATTTGTTCCTAAAAAAACATATCGAATTAAAGTAAGTGATGTTATCAATGAAGCATTGCTTTATATCATTTCTCATTTTGGCGAGAAAAAACTTGAGTTCATAAGAGATGGCGTAGATTTTGAGATTATGGCAGATTTAAACAGATTGAAATCTGGCATTTTAAATATTCTCATAAATGCTTGTGAAGTAAGTGAACAGGGTAAAAAGATTTTTATAAAAACAGGTTATAACAATAAATATGGCTGGATAGAAATAATTGATCAAGGACCGGGGATAGCGAAAAAAGATTTAAAAAAGATCTTCCAACCTTTTTATACAACAAAGAAAGGCGGGACTGGATTGGGACTTTCAATTGCCCAGAAAATTATTGAAGCCCACAATGGTAATATTGAGGTTTCAAGCAAGGTTGGCAAAGGGGCAATATTCAGAATTATACTGCCGCTTGCATGATTGTTATAATAGTTTAATTAAAATATGAGGAATCTAAAATTGACAATTGAATACGATGGCACAGATTTCTACGGTTGGCAATATCAACCCGATAAGAGAACCGTCCAGGGTGAGATTGAAGAAGCGATAAAAGAAATAACTGGTGAAAACATAAGAATTATCGGTGCGGGAAGAACAGACCATGGGGTTCATGCCCTTGCTCAAGTTGCGAATTTCAAAATCAATTCTAATATATCCTGCAATAATCTCAAAAATGGATTAAATGCACTTATTGGAGAGGATATTTATATAAAAGAAATCAAAGAAGTATCTGCTGATTTTCATGCAAGATTTTCAGCGTGTAGCAAGGTATATCAATATAAAATTATGAGCCTGTTTTCTCCAATCAAAAGGAAATATTACTGGTATGTTGATTATGCACTAAATCTTAACTTAATGAAAGAAACTATAAAATATTTCATAGGTGAACATGATTTTAAAAATCTCTCGGTTACAAGTGACGATGATTCTGATGGGCAGGAGAAAAACACAATATGTAATATATTGAATTTGTCATTGACAGAAATGAATATTGATATTATAATAAGCGTGGAGGCTAATAGATTTTTAAGAAGGATGGTACGTGGTATTGTGGGATTTTTGGTTGATGTGGGCAGGGGTAGGTTTAAGCCCGATGATGTCAAAAAGATTTTTGCTGGTGCATTAAATAATATTTATTTTGCCCCTGCACATGGTTTGTATTTAGTTGAAGTGAAATATTGATACAAGTAAAAAATTTTTTTGAAAGGAGAAGATAATGGAATTATATCTTGATACTGCAAATCTGGATGAAATCAAAGAAATTGCTCAATGGGGGATTCTTGATGGCGTGACCACGAACCCATCATTGATGGCAAAAGAGAAGGGTGATTATAAAAAAATTTTAAAGGAAATATGTGATATTGTGAAGGGTCCGGTTAGTGGCGAGGTATTGAGTTTGAAAACAGAAGAAATGGTAAAAGAGGCGATAGATTTAAGTAAAATAAGTGAATATGTGGTTATAAAAATACCCTGTACTGTGGATGGTTTGAAGGCAACAAAGATTTTGTCAAAAGAAGGTATAAATGTTAATATGACCCTTGTCTTTTCTGCAAATCAGGCATTGCTTGCTGCAAAGGCTGGTGCTGCATACGTCAGCCCTTTTGTAGGAAGATTAGATGATATTGGTAATCCAGGTATTGAAGTTGTTAATGATATATTGTCAATTTATAAAAATTATAATTTTAAGACCAAAATTATCTTTGCCTCAGTGCGACATCCAGAGCATGTTCGTCAGGCAGCGCTTTTGGGTGTTGATATCTGCACTGTACCTTATAAAGTTTTTACCCAACTAATAAGACATTCCCTTACAGATGTCGGAATTACAAAATTTCTTGAAGACTGGCAGAAGCGAATTGGTTAATGGTTAAATTTTTAATGAGGAGTCAAAGGTAGAAATGAGAAGAAGAGAAATATTCGCAGGATTTATTGGATTTATCACTTGCCTTTTTTGTTTATTTTTATATCAACAATTTAAAATAAAAAACCGTGATAATAGATTAGATTACCTCCGTCTTGTAAGTATAAACGACGAGATTTCAAAACAACGTATGAATGCAATCGTTCTTGCGGCAAATAAGGTAGGACCATCGGTCGTATCCATAACTGTTATTCAGACAAGAATTATCACTGTTTCGCCTTTTAATGATGAATTTTTCCAAAGATTTTTTGGTGATTTCTTTCCGGAACAGCGTTATCGACAGCAAGTCAAAAGTCTCGGTTCTGGAGTGGTTATCTCGCAAGATGGATACATTTTGACTAATGAACATGTAGTATCAAATGCAACTGAGATAAGTGTGACGCTGCCCGACGCAAGACAGTTCAAAGCGAGGATTGTGGCGATGGATCACGCTTTGGACCTTGCACTTTTAAAAATTGATGGTAAGGATCTGCCGTATGCTGAATTGGGTAATTCGGATGATTTGATGATTGGCGAATGGGTGATTGCATTGGGCAATCCTTTCGGTTTTTTGCTTGAAGACACGAGGCCAACTGTAACCGTTGGTGTTATTTCTGCACTCAACCGTGCAATTAAGTCAACCTATGAAGACAGAATCTATAAGGATATGATCCAGACCGATGCGGCAATCAATCCCGGTAATTCGGGGGGACCTCTTGTTAATATTTTAGGACAAGTTATTGGGATAAATACTTTTATCTTTACTTCAAGTGGTGGTTCAGAAGGTGTAGGATTTGCCCGTCCGATAAATGTCGTAAAAAAGTTTATCAACGAAACAAAACAATTTGGTAAAATAAGAACACCCTGGGTCGGAATATGGGTTCAGGATATCACCCCGGAGATTGCCGAAGCAATGGGTATTGAACAGCGTGGTGTTCTTGTTAGCAATGTTGAACCTAACAGTCCGGCCTATTTTTCAGGAATAAAAGAGGGCGACCGAATAATAATGTTAAATAATGAAATCATAAATAGCACTTCTGCTTGGGATAGGATAAGCGCAAACACATTTGTTGGTGATACATTACATATTAAACTTTATCGAAATAAAGATTCTCTGGATGTCAGCCTCGTTGTAAAAGAATTTCAGGAACCGATTGGTATTGGTTCAAAATTGGGTATCTATGTTGAAGATATTAATCTTTATTTAATAAAGAAGTTTAATTTGGGTTATAAACAGGGTGTGGTAGTAACGAAAGTAGACCCAGGAAGCATTGGCGAGAAGCTTGGGTTTTCGCCGGGAGATGTTATACTCCGTATCGGCGACACAAGGATAAGGAATAAAGATGATTTTAAAAAAGCGGTCGGGGATTTTAAAAATAAATATTTTATCATTGACCGTGGTGGTCTAATATTCCAGATATGGCTTCAGTAAATTTTTTCAGGTTATAAAATGACAAATATTGAAATAAGGCGTAAAATTTTGGAAATGGCATACGAAAAATTTAAAGAACATCCATATTATCGCATTACACCAAGAGAATTCAAAGAGGCATTGAATATCGATTTAAAAACGCTCAATTTTAATATTGTCTATCTTGAAGAGAAAGGTTATATTGAGCTTCAAAAACCCTTGGAAGGAAGTCTTTTCGTTGGTGCTCGTATAACCAGTAAGGGTGTTGATTTAGTAGAGGATGATTATCAATTTGATATTACATTTCCGGTAACAAGTGATACATCTGCAATGCAGATAAACATATTTAAGGAATTTAATTTACTAATTGATAGGGTGAATACGGATGAGAAAATAAGCGGTGATATAAAAGAGATTTTGATTGAAGAGATAAAAGAAATTCAGAAAGAGTTGAAGAAGATTGAGCCAAGTTACAGCCGGGTTAAACAGTTTTTGGACAGGGTTCGTCAGCATAATTTCGAAATCGGTGAACAGGTGATGTCACTTTTAAAAAATCCTGTCATTTTCAATATTCTTGAGAAGGCAGCGAAGAAGGAGTTATAGACTGAGTAAAAATTTTTGATATAATCCCGATGAGCAAAAAAATTAAAAGTGGCATTATCTTTATCATCGGTTACCTTCTTTCACCCCTTTCATGGTGGAATGACATAATAATAAACCTTCCTATTGCTTATATCTTTGCATTTCCATTTGGTTTGATTTCAGAAAAGATTTTTCTGCCGATGATGATTTTTGGATATTGGGTCACAAATGTAGTGGGTTTTATCTTACTCCATCATAGTACTAAAAAACTTATCGGTAAACAAGACGAAAAGCAAAACAGTCTGACAAAAAACTTATTGATTTCTATTTTTTATACCATTCTTGTGCTGTTGCTTGCTAAAGTTGGTATTTTAAAGTTTCCGTCTAATTATTTCAAATAGTTATTTTTCCTTGACATAAAATCTTCAAGGGGCATTATCACTAGCACATCCCCATTATGTTCGGCAAGAAATTGAAGGTATTTTATAAATTCCGTATATTCTTTATTTGCATTTATTATTTTGGGCTGAAATAAATCGGGTGTAATAAGCTGTGGTTTTGGTAATTCAATAATTGTTACATCTTCTTCCTTGGGGATATGTGCTTTCTCCTTGGCAAGCATTATTGCAGTCTCAATCCCACCAATTATATCCACGAGTCCTATTTCTTTACCCCTGATGCCTGACCATACACGACCTTGGGCGATTTCTTCTATCTCTTCGGTTTTTTTCCTTCTACCTTCAGCAACTTTTATGACAAATTCTTTATAAAGTGATTTTATAGACATTTCCATTCTTTGTTTTTCAGGCTCAGTCAGATTTCTGTCGGGTAATTGTCCAAGGAATGGATATGTGAATCCAAAGCCGAGATCAGCGTGTTCGCCCACCTTAACAAAATCAGTAGATAACCCCAGTTTTTCTTTTAAATCTTTGTTATATAGCCATAAGCCGATTACGCCGATGGACCCGGTAATTGTAAAAGGTGAAGCAACGATTTTATCGCCATACATTGATAACCAGTATCCCCCAGAACCTGCAACTGCACCCTGTGATACAATCACTGGCTTCTTTTTTTGACATTTTTTTATCGCCTCAGCAATGATATCTGAAGCAAGGGCACTACCACCCGGTGAATCAACTCTGAAAACGACTGCCTTTATATCTTTCCTTTCAGTTGCCCATTCAATATCCTTTATTAAACTTCTTGCTTTTATCCCAGTATCCATTGCACATTCACCAAGTCCATAAATTACAGCAATCTTTGGTTTTTCGCCCCAATAGTTATCTTTTGGTAAATGGTGATAAATTAAATTGGATTTATCAATGAATCTCTTGTTGTTTCCTTCTATGCTTTTCACCATTTCTTTTACTTCATTCCATCTGCCTAATGTGTCAGCAAGATTTTCTTCTATCGCATCCTTAGGTAAGAATAGACTTACTTCGTTCACCAATTTTTCAAATTTTTCACTGGTAAACCCGCGGGCGCTACAAATATCATTTTTAATTGTATTATAAATATCATCAATTATTGCCTGTCTTTGTTCCCGATCGGCCTCAGACATTTTGTCTCGGGAAAATGTTTCAGCTGCAGATTTGTATTTGAAATAACGCCATTCATCTACTCCGATTCCAAGTTTATCAAGTGTGTTCTTAAAATATAGTCTACCCATGAGGAGTCCTTGAAGATTGATCCCACCTTGCGGGTCGATGACAATTCTGTCCGCTACGGAGGCAAGATAATAATCCATTATTCCAACTTCATCAATATATACAACGATATGTTTTTTGAAAGATTTGAAATCCTTTAGTTTTTCTCTCAATTCCCATATGAACTCGGGATTAATATCCATACCAGAAAGGTTGAGTGCAATACCGCTTATCGTCGGGTCATTTTTAGCGATTTCAATCGTTTTCATGAGTGATAACAATGTGTTACTTTTATCAAATAGTAGATAACGCTGATATTTTAATGTGCCTTGAAGGTCAATTTGAAGATAATCACTTTTTTGATGCAGAATGTCAAATATATTGCGGTCATAGGCGCCGAGTCTTATGCCATATGTGTTATATTGGTATTTCTGGTTAGAATCAAAATGTGATTGAGTAATAATTCCAGTTCTGCCGAAACTAAAGTTTATACCTATTGTGATTGTACGGTCATTAAAATACCTTGCAGTAATTCTTATACCGGATAATGGTTCCATGACCAATCCGGTGCTCCATGGACTGTCTTTTATATCAATACTTTTATGTATCGCATTGTCAACAAAGAATGTAATTTTTTCATTACCAAATGGCCTAAAGCCAAGATCAAAATAAACTTCGCGGTCACCTCCGGAACTGGCAAATGAACCGACAATACCCATAGATATGTATCTAACAGGACGGGTTAAAGAACCAATTTTCAGAATATTAGTATCGGTGTCTGACCATTCATAGCCTATTCCTAAACTCTGTCTTTTATTACCTAAAGCAAGTGAAAGATCATAACTATTTATAGTCCTTGTAGGAAATTTTCTATGATTTATTGTAAAACCCAAGTTTGGAACGCCCGTGAGGACCATCCATTCATTAAAGTCATTCCATTCTCCAAACCGGTCAGAACAAATAAATGCAAGGTCGAACTGGTGTAAATAGGTCAAAAGGGCGGGATTATCATAACCATATAACCCCACATATAATGCACCTGGTGATGTCATAAGAAATTTATTATTTTCGTAGAATGTTTGCATTGCTCCATAACTAAAAGTAAGAGATATTAATATTGTTAAAAATAATATTTTGTAATTCTTCATAATACCCCCTTTTCCAATATTACATAGATAAAAATTAAAGTCAAGAAACACAATCCATTTTTCTCTCATGATATAATGACGCTATTTGTATTTTTGGTGTAACAAAAAATTTTATATTGATTTTTCATTTTTTTTCTATATAATAAAATGAAGGAGTGAAAAAATGAAAAGAGATCTCACATCAATCTTTGATTTAACCCGGGATGAGATTAACAAAATATTTGAAATAACCCGGGATTTGAAAGGAAAACAGAAAAAGGGAATTGAGCATAAATTATTAAAAGATAAAACTTTGGCAATGATATTTGAAAAACCATCTTTAAGAACCCGGGTTACCTTTGAGACCGGAATGACTCAACTCGGTGGACACGCTATATATCTTGCACCTGCGGATATACAATTAGGGAAGAGAGAAACGGTTAAAGATGTAGCAAAAAATCTTTCGCGTTGGGTGGACATAATAATGGCAAGGGTGTTCAGTCATAAAACGATAAGAGAACTCGCTGAAAATGCTGATATTCCGGTAATAAATGGTTTATGTGACCTTGAGCATCCCTGTCAGATTCTTTGTGACCTGTTTACAGTAATTGAGAAAAAGGGAGACTTGAATAAAATAACACTGGCATTCATTGGTGACGGCAATAATGTATGTAACTCATTCGTTGCTGCCTCGGCATTGCTTGATTTTAAACTTAATGTGTCAACACCCGAGGGTTATGAACCAAACAGAGAATACATGGCAAGGGCAAAAAAGGTTGAATGGACAAGTAATCCAGCAGAAGCTGTAAAGGACGCCGATGTCATTTATACTGATGTTTGGGCATCAATGGGACAAGAATCTGAAGCAGAAAGCAGAAAGAAAATTTTTAGACCGTTTCAATTAAATAGTGAACTTTTAAAAAATGCGCAGAAGAAAGATTATTTGATTATGCACTGCCTCCCTGCACATCGTGGCGAAGAAATTACGGATGAAGTAATTGATGGTCCTCATTCAATAGTATTCGACCAGGCTGAAAATCGTCTCCATATTCAAAAGGGGATAATGGTATTTCTATGCAAAATGTTCTGAAAAAAGTTGTAAATTTTTTTATTGTAGATCCGGCGCGCAAGATTTTCGCTTTAATCTTATCATTCGGGTTGTGGCTTTTTGTAGCAATTGATGGAACATATACTTATGAACGTGAAATACCTATTGTTTATACTAATCTTTCTGATAATTATATAATTACAGAATCGGTGCCGAAATTAAAGGTTAGTTTTAATGGAAAAGGTAAAAATCTTTTTGGTATATGGGCATCTCCACCAAAAATAATATGTAACCTCGCTGATGTTGTACCAGGCAGAAATGTTATATCAACAAAGGATTTAACAATACCAATCAAGGATTTGTCAGTAAATTACAATGCAAAATTTATTAATGTTGACATTGATGAAAAGATAATAAAAGTCGTCAAAACTTTCGTTCCGATAAAAGGACATCCAAAAGATGGTTGGGTTATATCAAAGATTGAGGTCCTTGATACATTAAATGTATCCGGTGCAAAAAAAATTTTACAAAAATTAGAAGGGGTTGTTACAGAGTCACTCAACGTAAGTAACAAATCCGCGACATTTGAAAAGAGTTTGAAGATTGAACCTATCGCTGAGCCCATAGAAATTTCCCGCGATAATATAAGAATACGTGTGGTCATTGATTCTGTATCTCTTAAAACTTTTACCGAAATTAATGTAATTGTTTTGAAAAACACTGGACAGAGGGTTAGGATTATGAATACAGTCATTGATACACTGATTATTTCTGGAACCCGAGATCGCCTTGATAATCTGAACAAAGAAGATATAATTGCGCGCATTAAGGTATCGGATTTAGTCCCCGGTGAATATTTTCTTTCCCCGGAGATTATATTGCCTGAGTTTATTAGTTTGGTTTATTCAAAACCTCAGGTTATTAAAGTCTTTATTTATTGATTACAATAATAAAAGTATTATTTCAAACAAAAATGAACATAATAAAAGGAGCAAAAAAAGATTTGTTAAATCGGTAAAACCACCAATTGATTCGGTGTTTAGAATTTTTATACCTAAATTTTTTGCCATTTCCGTTGTTAATGATGATAGATTACTCTCAACAGGGTTTATATTGACGCTTATAGTATCTCCATCTAATTTATAAAACCCAGGTTTTATAATATTTGATTTTTCTTTCAGTTTAACCTTTTGTTCAATTTCGTCTATGTGATATTCATTATCAACATTTTTGTTCAACAGACCATAAATAACGGAATGCAAAAGGGGGATAAAATTGGGATTATAGACAATATCGGTATAGGTATCACTGAACACAGTCGGGAAAATCATAATATTATTTTGATTTATTAAAAGCGGCAGATCGTTATCAAGTTTTATCAGAGTCTTTGACTTAGGTTTCATTTTCCACATTTTGAAAATTTTTACTCCTCTTAAACCAGCATCTTCTTTGAATAAAGAAAAGAAAGAATAATCAGTATCAATCCATTTTATAGTAACATAACCTTCAAGATTCAGAAATTCCTCAAGATTAGCATAATTGTATATCCAATTTTTTAAATTGGAGCCGATTATTGGTCCTAAAAATAGTATCAGACCGCTCTTTGGCTGGAAAAGAAAATTCTGTAGTTTTATAAGTTCAAATTCAGTGATTTCTTCTATTCCATTAATTAAAATAATATGATATGGTCTAATGTCCAATTCTTTTATACTATTTGCTTTCGCTATTTCAAATGGGGTTTTTATTTCCGGGGAAGGGGCTAATGCTATTTTAATATATTTTGAATCACCCACTATTAACAATCTTATCTTTTCAAGCAGTGATTTAGAAAAATAATATTGATTATCATCAGATAGGCTATCTTCTTCAATCTTTATTATGCCATTGCGGATATAGGAAGGTATTGAGAAAGATATATCTATATTCTGCCCAGCAGGAATTATTGATTTTTGGTCTCTATAAAAATTGCCCGCAGTGAGTTCAATTTTTGTAGAAAATGGTTTTGAACCATAATTTTTGATATTTACACTTAATTCATAATTATCTTTGGGAATAAAATAAGGTTCTTTCAGTGATACATTTTCAATAGCGATGTTGCTACCACCAGGAATTTGAAACCAGTAGAAATTTGTTAACTCTTTAAGGCCTATGAAGTTTATAATCTGGCCATCACCTATGTACACGAATTCTTTTGGGATATCCGTATGTTCCAGTAAAAATTTTTCATATAATGTTTTTAATGAGCCGGTAGCAAAGGATAGTTTTATGGATTTCAATTGACTGAGTGCGGTATTTTTTTCTGCCCAGAATGGGTTATATCCGTCTTGAAGACAAAGCGGCACCACATAAAAAATGCTTCGTGAAGAATAATTATTAATAATTTTTTCTGCCTGATTTAAGGCATTTTCAAAATTTTTTCCATAATGCATACTAAAGGAATTATCAATAACTAAATACACTGCAGCAAGTTTGTTCTTCGTAAAAAAATTTCCTTCATATTGAGGTCTGGCAAGGGCTAAAAATATGGAGGCAACCATTATACAGCGGGTTATTAATGTTAAAATTTCTTTTAATTTCAGCCATCTCAACCTCTGTGATTCGGAAGTTTTTAAAAATAACAAAGATGAAAAAAGGACTTTTTTCAAATTCTTTTTGAACATTAAATGAATAATTATGGGAACTGCGATTAGAACCAAACCAAAAAGATAAATTGGATTGAGGAATTTCATAATAGTTTTGTGCGTTTATGGAGATAAGAGATTAACGCCCGGTCATAACTTTGTGTCGTGTTGATTAACTCATAATCAATGTGTGATTCAAACATACCTTTCTGGTAATAATCAAGGAATGCCCGGAAGTTCTTCTGATAAGAATGTTTTATCGCCTTAGGTTCAATAACAAGATGCTCATTCGTTTCCATGTCCTGAAACAGTGCGGTCTCTGAGAATGGAAAGATAAATTCATCCGGGTCAATTATCTGGAAAACTATTATTTCATGTTTACGCGCACGAAAAGATTTTAGTGATTTTAAAACCCGTATTGGATCATCAAATAAATCTGAGATGAGTATTACGAGTCCGCGTCTTTTTATCCTCTGACCAAGGTCAAATAATACATTAGCGAGTGATGTTTCATTTCCTGGATTTACTTTATCAATTACTTCAATGCTCCTTGTAAAATTAATCTTCCTCGCTGATGGTGGTATAAACTCATTGATTTTAGTATCAAATGTGATTATCCCAACCCCGTCACGCTGTTTGAATAATAGATAGGCGATACAGGCACTGAGAAATTTTGCATACTCAAGTTTTGTTATCTTTTTACCATAACCCATTGAACCACTTTTATCAAGTAAGATATAACCGCGGAGATTGGTTTCTTCTTGATATTCTTTTACATAAAATCTGTCCCGCCTTGCATATATCTTCCAATCAATCCACTTTACTTCATCACCGGCAATATAAGGACGGTAATCTGTGAATTCCTGAGAAAAACCCTTGTAGGGGCTATGGTGTAATCCAGTCAGAAATCCTTCTACTACAAGCCTTGCCTTTATACCAATATTTGATAATCGGGCTAAGACTTCAGGGTCAAGATACCTTGCCTTGCCTTTCATTATAAAAATATCTATAGGTTAGCTCAATTCCCTTTATCAACGGAACTTCGGGCGACCAGTTAAAAGTTTTTCTCGCTTTAGAATAATCAAGGACATTCTTGAATACTTCTCCTGGTATTGGTTCCCGGTGTTTATGGGCTATCTCTTTTTTAAGTATTGTGCTAAAAATATCAAGCAAATCGTTGACACTGGTTTCGATTCCGGTGCCAATATTAAAATATCCCGGGCAGGAATTAAGGGCATAGAGATTTGCTTTTACTACATCTCCAACATAGACATAGTCTCGTACCTGGTTACCATCACCATTTACAAAACATTCTTTATTTTCAAGGATCTGGTTTATGAATATTGATATGACACCCGCCTCGCTCTTGGAGATCTGTCTTGGACCGTATACATTACTGTACCGCAGAATTACATAATCAAAATTATATAGTCTTGCAAAAACTTTTATATAATTTTCTACCGTGAGTTTTGCAACACCATAAGGAGATAGTGGTTCGGGTTTAAAATCTTCGGTGATAGGGAATTTTTCGGGTTCCCCATAGATGGCACCGCCACTTGAAGCAAAAATAAACCTTTTAACATTATATTTTGCAGAAAGACTGAGTAAATTTAGCGAACCCATTACATTTACCTTGGCATCGAATAATGGATCGTCAAGAGAACGACGCACATTTATCTGGGCTGCATGATGGTTTACAATGTCAAAGTTATATCTTTTAAATATTTCTTCAATTTCATGACTAATGATATCCTGTTTGACAAAAATTGCCTTAGAATTTACATTTTTAATATCACCGGTTGAGAGGTCATCAATGATTACTACATTATGACCTTCATTTATATAAGCATCTACAATATGTGAACCAATAAAACCTGCACCGCCAGTAACAAGTATTTTCATAGATAATTATATATATTAGACTAACTAAGTCAATAAGAATCGGGATAAAGTAAAAATTGTTTTTGCATTAGTCTTTTATTTTAAAAATAAAATAAGCAAAAGTAAACCTGCTATGCCACCGAGTATTATACATACAATTAAAATAAATTTATTTAATTTTTTAATCTGGGCATCCTGATTGAGAAAAAATTTTAAGAGACTATCATTAATGGTTTGAATACCAATTTTTGTTTCGCTGCCGACCTTTAATAAAGATGATGTAATCTGACGGTTTTCATCAACCTTTGTGCAGACATCTTTGCTTGTTGATTCATAACAGGATGTAAGATTTCGGAGGTCTTCAAGCATTTTCTTGGTTGCTGATTCAAATTGTCCACCGATATTATTTAGATTTCTGGTAATTTCTTCAACAATGAATTTTTGATTTTTATTAATTTCATTTACTGAACGATCCAGGGCTGTAATAATTTTTGAAATTTCATCTAAATTTTTCTTTGAACCTTCCTGCAAGCCACTGATTACTCGCCGTAAATTTTCTAAGTCAGTATTTAATGATTTATGTAACAAATTGATTGTTTCTTTTTGTTGTTGGGAGAAGATATTTAATGACTTATCAATTGCAACAATAACTTCATCTATTCGCATTGTCTTACGTAATTCCCTAATCACCCTTTCAAATTCATTGGAAATATTCTCCAGACGGTTTAAAGATTCAAAATCAACGTTTGTTTTATGTAAATGAGATTCTGTTCTACTTTCCTCAATTATCGGTTGTAATTCAAGATCGGTAATATTTGTTTCGGGAATTTGTTCCGGGGTGATTTCAGGTATTTCTTTTTTTACTTCTTCAGCCTTTTTCTTTTCGCCTACCTTATCATATATTGTTGCCATCTTGCTCGCCACATTGCTATCGTTCAATTTAAGACTTTTTAAGAGTTCCATTGCCTGCATTACTTCTTTTTTATTGCCCGATGCCATTTGTCTTTCTATATAAGAGAATAGATACATCGATGCATCACCCTTTTCATCAAGGTCAATGAGTATTTTGGCAATAGTAAAATTGATTTCGGGGTTACCGGGATCATAACGCAAAATTTTCTTGCAAAGGGCAAGGGCATTTCTTAAAAAATTGTCTGCCCTAAATGCCTCTATGCCTGTCTGATATGCGGTGATTGCCTCTTTTGTTCTATTTAATTTCAGATATAAATCGCCGAGACGGTTATATAAATTGCCATCCTTGGGGTTTAACTTTATTGCCTTTTCCAATAAAGTAACCGCATCTTTGTACTTGCCTTGGATTTCAAGATTTATGCTATTTTTTAGAAGTTCTTTTATTTCTTCCGCTCTTTTTTCCATTTCGTGATGTTTTTAAAAAGCAGAGCCTGGATTTATCCAGGCTCTGCTTTGGATTGCTACGAATCCGTTATTCATTTTTTGCACGTTCGACTTTAATTGCTTTATCTCCTTTCGGAGTCTGGGTTATCTCAAACTTAACTCGTTCGCCTTCTCTAAGGACCCGATAACCTTCACCCACTATATCTTGATAATGGACAAAGACATCACCGGAACCATCTTCTTTCTCTATAAAACCGTAACCCTTCTTACCGTCGAACCATTTAACTTTTCCGTAGACCAAATTTCCTCCTTTCAGCCTTCATCGCCCTTGAAATTCATAAGGGCAACCTCTACGGTCAAAGCTATAATATTATAAATAATTTTGAACCATTGTCAATAGGGAATATGCTTTTTTGTTTAAAATAGAATTATCAGATTAAAAGAACTATCCTTGACTTTCAGTGCCTTTTGATTAAAATTAAACAATGAATAACCAATTGATAATATTGATAAATTTTTTTGAAAAGTTAATTTATCTCTTATTATTTCATTCGTACGGGAAAAAATATTTGGTTGTTAATCAAACACTATTTTTTAAAGAATATGTTGGATCAAAATGATGGCATAAGGGTCAAGGGTGCAAGGGTTCATAATCTAAAAAATATCGATGTTTTTATTCCAAGAAATAAATTTGTTGTAATCACCGGCATTTCTGGTTCGGGCAAATCTTCTTTTGCATTTGATACATTATATGCTGAAGGTAAACGGAGATATGTAGAATCCTTGTCAGCATACGCAAGACAATTTTTGGGTATGATGGATAAACCAGATGTAGATGAAATAAATGGACTTTCTCCGGCAATCGCAATTCAGCAGAGAACTGCATCAAAAAATCCCCGTTCAACTGTGGGTACGGTCACAGAAATATATGATTATTTAAGAATATTATATGCCCGTATCGGAATTCCATATTGCTATCAGTGTGGAAGGCATATTGAATCACAGACGACGGACCAAATAGTTGATGCAATACTTTCTTATCCTGCTGGAACAAGGATTGAGATTCTCGGACCGGTAGTAAGGGGAAGAAAAGGTGAATATAAGGAGTATCTGCAAAAGATAAAAAGAAGGGGTTATGTTCGGGTGAGGATTGATGGTAAAATCTATGAGATTGAAAATGTACCTGAACTGGAACGCTATAAAAAACACAATATTGAAATTGTTATTGATCGTATTATCTTAAAAGATGGAATAAGAAAAAGGCTTGCGGATTCAATTGAAATGGGGTTGCGAGAAGGGGAAGGACTTTTAATAGTTATCATTGATTCAAAAAAAGAAGTAATCTTTAGCCAGAAACTTGCCTGTGTTAATTGTGGTATAAGTTATCCTGAAATTTCTCCCAGAATGTTTTCATTTAATTCTCCTTACGGCGCCTGTGAAACCTGTGATGGGTTGGGGACAAAAATGGAGATTGAACCTAAAAGGGTTATTCTTAATCCTAATCTTTCAATCCTTGATGGTGCAATAAAACCTTATGGATTACCGGGTTCCTGGCGCACTGCAGTATTGAAAGGACTTGCAAAGAAATTAAAATTTGACCTTGATAAACCATTCAATAGATTGCCCCCTGAAGTCAGGGAGATTATCTTGCACGGTGAAAATATACCGATAGAAGTAGAATATATTAGAAGAGATGGTTCGGGAAGGGGCGTTTTCCAGGAAATGTTTGAAGGAGTTATCCCTGAATTGATGAGAAGATTTCATGAGACAAGTTCTGAATCTGTGCGTGAAGAAATTGAAGACTATATGGTTATTACACCGTGTCCTGATTGCAAAGGGAAAAGATTGAAACCTCAAAGTTTATCAATTAAAATAAATGAGAAAAATATTGCTGAGATAACAGAACTTTCAGTTAAAAATGCCCTTAATTTCTTTAAACATTTGAATCTCTCTGAAAAAGAGAAGATTGTTGCAAAGGATGTAATAAAGGAGGTCATGAGAAGGCTTGAATTTTTGAATTCGGTCGGACTTGATTATCTTACACTTGATAGGACGACTGATTCACTTGCCGGCGGCGAGGAACAAAGGGTGAGACTTGCCACCCAGATTGGTTCGGGATTGGTCGGCGTGTTATATATCCTTGATGAACCTTCTATCGGGCTTCATCAAAGAGATAACAAAAGATTGCTTGACACCTTAAAGTCCTTACGCGACCTCGGTAATACAGTTCTGGTTGTTGAGCATGATTCGGAGACAATTCATTCTGCCGATTATATCATTGATTTGGGACCCGGGGCCGGTGAAAATGGTGGTTATGTGGTATGTGTGGGCACTCCTGATGAAATTGCAAAGAATCCTAAATCAATCACGGGACAATATTTATCGGGAATTAAAAGAATAGAAATTCCAAAAACACGCAGACAAAAAAGGGGTTCTTTGATAATTCGAGGGGCAAGGGCAAACAATCTCAAATCAATAGACGTAGAAATTCCTCTTGGGGTATTTGTATGTGTGACAGGTGTTAGTGGTTCTGGTAAATCTACACTCATTGTTGATACTCTCTACCGCGCACTGGCACAGGAGTATTACCATTCAAAATACCCGCCAGGTGAATATAAAGAGATAATTGGGCTTGAACATATTGACAAAGTAATAAATATTGACCAATCGCCAATTGGTAGAACACCCCGTTCAAACCCAGCAACCTATACCGGTGCGTTCACACCAATAAGGGATCTTTTTGCATCTCTGCCCGAATCAAAGGTGCGCGGTTATAAACCGGGCAGGTTTTCATTCAATGTACCGGGCGGTAGGTGTGAGCAGTGTGAGGGGGGTGGAATTTTGTGGATTGAGATGCATTTTCTTCCTGATGTATATATAACCTGTGATGCCTGTCAAGGTAAGAGATTCAATCGTGAAACCCTTGAAGTTAAATATAAAGGTAAAAATATCAGCGAGGTATTGAATATGTCAGTATCAGAGGCACTTGAATTCTTTCAGCATATTCCACCGATAAAAAGAAAACTTCAGTTATTATATGATGTTGGACTTGGTTATATAAAATTGGGTCAACCAGCGACTACTCTATCGGGTGGAGAGGCACAACGTATAAAACTTGCTAAAGAACTCTCAAAGATTGCTACCGGAAAGACATTATATATCCTTGATGAACCAACCACAGGACTTCATTTTGAAGATGTAAAGTTACTTCTGGATGTTTTAAACAAACTTGTTGACCGTGGTAATACAGTAATTGTGATTGAACATAATCTTGAAGTAATTAAATGTGCCGACTGGATTATTGATTTGGGTCCCGAAGGTGGGGAAGAGGGAGGAAAAGTTGTTTGTACAGGAACCCCGGAAGATGTATCAAAAAAAGAAGATTCATATACTGGTCAATTCCTGCGTAAAATTCTTTAATTTAAATTTACTATTACTTAAGCCCAAAATTTTCTTCAATGAATTTAGTTGAAATATCACCCTCAATAAATTTTTCGTTATTCATAACTTCAATATGAAATGGAATTGTTGTAGAAATTCCTTCTATTACAAGTTCTTCGAGTGCCCGCTTCATCCGGGCAATCGCTTCTTTCCTTGAATTCCCATGGCAGATGAGCTTTCCAATCAATGAATCATAATGTGGGGGTATAGTATAACCAGCGAAAATATGTGTATCAAAACGAACGCCAATTCCCTGAGGGATATGGAAGAATGTTATTTTTCCGGGTGAGGGCGCAAAATTCCTTTTCGGGTCTTCCGCATTTATCCTGCATTCAATGGCACTTCCTCTTAATTTAACATCATCTTGTCTGAAAGAAATTGTTTCTCCAAGGGCAATCTTTATCTGTTCTTTTAATATGTCAATTCCAGTAACCATTTCTGTAACCGGATGTTCAACCTGTATCCTCGTATTCATTTCCATAAAGTAAAAATTTTTATTTTCGTCCATAAGAAATTCAATCGTGCCTGCTGATTGATAACCAATTCCAACGGCAGCCTTTACCGCAGTTTCCATTAATGCTTTTCTCAAATTGTCATCAACCGCTGCTGAGGGTGATTCTTCAACTAACTTCTGATGCCGTCTCTGGATTGAACATTCCCTTTCTCCCAAAGCGACAACATTGCCTTTGGTATCTCCAAGAATTTGAACTTCAATATGCCTTGGTCTTTCAATGTATTTTTCAATATATAGCCTTGGGTCGCCAAACGCTGCTTTTGCCTCGGCCTGGGCGATTCTAAATCCGGATTCCATTTCATTTTCATCTCTGACTATTCTCATTCCCTTCCCGCCCCCACCGGCCGCAGCCTTCAGAATTATGGGGTATCCTATCCTTGAGGCAATCTTCTTCCCATCACGAATATTTTCAACCTCTCCGTCGCTGCCTGGAATTCCCGAGGCGCCGAATTTCGCAAATGTTTCTTTAGCCCTTATCTTATCACCCATTGCCCTAATGTGCTCGGGTTTAGGACCTATGAATGTAATCCCGCAGGATTCACATATTTCAGCGAATTCTGCATTTTCAGCGAGAAATCCGTAGCCGGGATGTATTGCCCTTGCCCCGGTTATTTCTGCAGCACTGATGATTCTTGTTATATTGAGATAACTGTCTCGCGCTGGTGCCGGACCTATACAAACAGCTTCATCTGCCAGACGCGTATGGAGTGCATCAGCATCGGCTTCTGAATATATCGCTACAGTTTTTAAATTGAGTTCTTTTGCCGCACGAATTATCCTTATGGCGATTTCGCCACGATTGGCGACAAGGAGTTTTTCAAATCCCACTACTTTTTCTCAAAAGAACCCCAGCCACGTTCTGCAGTGGCTTCAATACCAACAAGCCTCAGTTTGAATTCATCGGGGTTGGAGACTGCTTGAATTGCATCATCATAAGATATCAGTCCATCCTTGTAGAGGCGGAATATAGATTGATCAAATGTCTGCATACCGTATTGTCCATAGCCTTCTTCAATCACCGACTGTATCAATAATGTTTTTACTGGATCGAGTAGATATTCTTTAATGGTTGGTGTCGCCACAAGAATTTCAACGGCAGGAATTCTCCCTTTACCATCCGCCCTCGGTAATAGCCTCAAAGATACTACTCCAACAAGGGTGGCAGCAAGTAAAACTCTTATGTGCTGATGCTGGTGTGGTGGATAAAACGATATGATACGGTTGATTGTTTCGGTTGCATTCAATGTGTGGAGTGTAGACATAACCAGATGTCCGGTATCCGCAGCCTTCAGTGCCACATCCATAGTTTCTCGGTCTCTGATTTCCCCGATTAATATAACATCAGGATCCTGACGCAAGATATGGCGAAGTGCAATAGAAAATGATATGGTATCCATCAAAACTTCACGCTGATTGATCACTGAAAGATTATCGCGGAATAGATATTCAATCGGGTCTTCAATTGTTATGATGTGTTTTGATATATTTTCGTTTATGTGTTCTATCATTGCCGCGAGGGTTGTTGATTTGCCACTGCCGGTTGTCCCGGTGACAAGAATCAACCCCCTGGGTTTTAGAGAAATTTCTTTTAGGATTGGTGGTAGATTTAATTCATCGATCCTTTTTACCGACATCGGTATCGCCCGCATTGCAATCGCAATGCTACCACGCTGTAAGAATATATTGACACGAAAGCGCCCTACACCACGAACCCCAATTGCAAAATCCATCTCTTTCATTCTTTCAAAGGTCTGTTGCTGGGAAGGGGTCATTATCTGATATGCCATTGTCTTTAGAACTTCCGGAGTTAAAGACTCAGACTTTTCTATCACAAGTCTACCATCAATTCTAAAAACCGGGGGTGCCCCAGCCTTAAGGTGAAGGTCTGAGGCATTTACTTTCATCATTTTTTCAAGTAAAGTTTTAAGCTCCATATTTTTCTCTTTTTAATTATTTAATTTCAACCAATAACCATTTAACCAGTTCATAGTGGTTCAACCAGAAATAATTCCTGATTATATTCAACTGGTTCTTCGTTCTTGACTAGTATCTGCACAATCTTTCCTGCAACATCAGATTCAATCTCATTCATCAGTTTCATCGCTTCAACTATGCAGACGACCTGACCGGGTTTAACTATATCGCCAACCTCAACATAAGGGGGTGCATCAGGAGCGGGTGCACGATAAAATGTTCCGACAATCGGTGAACGGATTGCTACAAGATTCTTTTTTTGTATCTCTTTTTTCTCGGGTTCTTTTGTTGTAGATACTAATGGAGTAGGTTGTTCTTTTGTTTCTGGAACAACTACACTTGTTTCAATAAATTTCCCTTTCCGAGTACCATCAGCCTTTGATAACTTAAGTTTTCTACCCCAAAAGTCTGTTAGTTCAATCTCGGTAAGGGGACTTTCTTCTAATATTTTTACGAGTTCTTTTATCTTTTTGATATTCATAATTTTATTTCAAAAGGCTTGAAAGCCAATCCTGGAACGATTTGAAATCTTCTTCTTTTGGTTTGGGGGGTTCCTCTTTTTTCTTTTCTTCTTCGGATTGGGTTGGTTGTGATTCAACGGGTTTTTCTTCCGCCGTTTTTAAAGGTTCTTTCGGTTCTTCAATTTTTTCCGGGGGCCTTTCAATTACTATTTCTCTTACTGGTTCGGGTTCTTGTTTTATTTCCTGTTCAACCGGACTTATAAGTAAATCCTGGATTGATTGAGTCTCTTCTGTTTCAGCTTTACTTGGTTTTTCCACTAACGGCGTCTCAGGTTCTTCTATTTTAAATTGCTCACCGAACGTTTCACTAACTGGTGTTTTTTCAGGTTCTTTAACTGAGATATCGGGGTGGATTTCTTCTTCAATGACCGGTGCGGGTTTTGTTTCGGGCACCTGTTCAACCGGTTCAGCAAGGAATTCCTCAAGTGAGAGGACTTCTTCGGTGTCTTCTATTTTTTCCATTTCTTTCTTTTCAATAACAGGTTCAGGTTTTGCTTCTTCTATGACAGGTTGTTCTTGCGTAATCACTGGTTTTATTTCTTCTATCACCGGGGGAGGTGTTTTATCAAGATCAATGATATGTTCCCCTAATTGGGGTTCAGGGACTTGTGGCATTTCTACCTCGGGTGTAGTAGCGATATCTTCGGGCTGAAAATAACTCTCTAATTTCATTTCAGCAACTTTTGTTTCTTCGTCCTTTTTTATTTCCTGAACAACCCCAGAAATTTTATTTTTCAACTCGTTTACCTTATGTTTAATAGCGAGGTCTGTAGGGTCCATAAAACTTAAGTGTTCATAAACTTTTAATGCCTCTTCCAGGTTGCCTTGTTTCTCGTATTCCTGGGCAAGAGTTAGTGTGTAGATCTCTCCCTTTCTCTGCCCTGCCTCAAGTTGAGTAAGTTTGTTTTTTGCCAATTCATCGCTCGGGTCAATTGAGACAATTCCTTTATAGGCTTTTATCTGGCAGGCTTCATCTTTTAAATTTTCGCATACCTGGGCGAGCATCCGCAGCGCCACTATATTAACTGGGTCAAATTCAATAGTTTTTTCCAATGCCTCCCTCGCCTGACCATACATCCTTTTATCAAAATAGCACTTACCTAAAATTAGATAGGCAAGCGGATACTGCGGATGATGCTGAAGACCTTGCTTCAGAACCTCTAAAGCCTCATCAACCATATTATTTTTCCTATAGGCATCAGCAAGTTGCACAAAAATCCGTGATTTAGGGTCCTTGTTATATCGTTCTGCCAATCGGGCAATTTCAGTAAAATCTTGTTCGGCCATTTATGCCTCCAACACTATATTTTAATCAAATAATAAAGATTGTCAAGTGAATTATTTTGCATACCCTACTCTTTTTGCTGAATTCATCATTACCTCGAGTCCCATTATATAATCAGTTTTCCGCTCACCGGGTAGAAATAGCATTCCATCAATAGCATATAACGAATCATTTTTGGTCAGAAAATAGGAAATAAAAGGTCCACCCGCTACAAGCGAATCATTCTGCCAGACGCCTTTTATCCTCAATCCTTTCATATCTTGAAATTCAATTGGTTCAACTGTTGTCAGCTCTTTGAAAACATAATCCCCATTATAAAATTTTTTTGTGAGTTCATTTCTTTTCTCGATTGCAAATGAATCACTTAAAAATGTGCTTTTCTCTTTATACAGAAATACGCTACGGTCAGGATAATGGGTATGGACATAGATAAAATTTTCGCTCTTATATGTAGAATCAATCATCCAGCCAACAGGCACATCCATTGACCACCCAAATTTAATTAACTGATTTTGAATATTCTTATCCATATTTTTTTCATAAAATGATGACTTTACTTTCTGGTAATACGCCTCTTCAAGAATTTTTTTAATCATTTTCTGATATTTAATGATCCCCTGCTTGATATATTGATTTTCAGATACAGCAAGTATCAAAACGGTTTGATTTTTTGCCCAGAGGTTGTTAACTTTGAAAAGATTGAATGTATCTTTTTTTGTCGCCTCACGGGCTTCTTCATTCAGCAATTCATATATGAATTGCTCTTTTAACGAACCATATAAGAAGAGCGAATGGAATTGTTTTACATTTTTTAGCATTGTGTCAGATGCATAGACAAAAATAAAATATGGTTCACGCTGGGGGACATAATGATAAATTTGAAGATTTGTATTAATCAGTGTGGTATCTGATTCAGAGGCAACAATTACTACATCTCTTGCCTTACCTACACTTTCGGGAAATCTGCGACAATAAAAAAATATTAGTGTTGCAAGAATGATTATTAAAGTTAATTTGGTTGAAACTTTCACCACAAATTATATAAATTTAATTAAAAAAGTCAACAGGTTAACTTGCTGACTATCCTCTCCACATTTTTCAATATGAAGAGATCGTTCCTGAATTTTTTCTTAACTATCAGAAGTTTTGGTTTCTCATTCAATAATCCCCCATTATCCCCCTTTACGAAAGGGGGAAAGAGGGGGATTGGAACTTATATATGGGCTAATACGTGCTATAATAGATTGCGGAAAAAGAAGCGCATATTGACATTTAGTATGAGAACTTAAAATTTCCAGAAAAGGGAAAGCAATAAGGATTCAGGTTAACTTGTCTAAGCTAATAAATGAATTTTAACTTTCGGAGTGCTTTCAACCGTTCGGTTTCACCAATTTTTGCATGTGTTATCGCCGATTCAAGAAAACTGATTGATTGGTTATATGTTTCGCGGTCAACCGGATAAGGAAATCCGTCCTTCCCGCCATGGGCAAATGAATATCGTGCCGGGTCGCGAAACGAGGGTTTTGCACCATATATCAATTCACCGATTAGGGCAAGTGCCCGCAAGGTCTTAGGACCTATGCCTTCAACCTGGAGAAGGTTTTCAAAATCTTTTGGTGAAGATTCGTATGTCTTTAGTAATACTTTGTAAAAATATTTGGGATTTATATCAATTTTTAATACCGGATGCCTGGTGGGCATCTTCAAAATTGTTTCAGTCTCTTTTAGAATCTTTTCTGGTTTCTCTTTTGAAATTTCAGTCACAATTCTTCTTGATTCTTCGCTCTCTTCTGCGACCATATTAAGGCAGGGTTGAGTCATATCGCAGCATACTGCATTATGCGGTTCACAGACAAAGGAATTTAATTTTAAAGAAAGCCAGTGGTACCGACGTGCAGTTCCTTTTTTTATATTTCCTCGCCCCCAGCGGGAGAAGGCCTGCTCCGTATTTGATGCGGGGGTAAGGGTTAGGGGAACTACATTCATCCCCTGCTGGATAACTGCCCAATTTAAATCTTTCGTGAAAATAAACATATGATGATACAAATTATACCCATCCTGGACACAGGTATTATCAATCTTTGCGGAGAGTTTTGAAGCGTATATCAAATTCTTTGGGTCTTTGCCAATTTTTTCAGCAATCTTCTCAATCTCCTTTGGTGTCTTTCTTGATGTGCCACCTTTACCGCCACAAAAGAATAAGCCGAGTGCAAAGGCAATATCCTTTGTTCCTTCTTTCATTGCACCACAGACAGTTGTAGTAACACCTGATGAATGCCAGTCAAATCCCAAGACCGAGCCGAATGCCTGAAACCAGTAAGGATCAGAAATGCGTTTTAAAAATTCGTCTGGTCCGTATTCGGCAACAATTACTTCTATGATTGCCCTTGAGAGTTTGACCATTTTTTCAAAAAGCCATCTCGGTGCCCTGCCATAATGCAATGGTAAATCTGCAATCCCGGTCCGCATAGTGATTAGATTGTAAAAAAAAATATTAGTAAGTCAATAGAATTGTGCAGAGTAAACTCTGTCACTACATTATGCAATAGTAATCAGAACCATCTCTAAAAAATCAATCTGTTTCTTCTGATTTAGGAGTGAAAGCAATCTCCTTAAGAATTTCTTTTACTTTTACAACATAGTCTTTTCTCACCATTAATCTTATTGGTTCAACGAGTGGTTGGACGACCTGAAAATTTTCACCAATAAAATAGTATTCCATTTCAGTTTCTGCCAAAATGGATTTTACAAACATAACTTCGGCAGGATTGAAACTTATCCAGACCTCCTCATAATTAATTTTTTCTTTATCTTGTTTATTATTTTTATCGACCTTTTCTTCGGGTAATTTATCAACAAGTTCCACATTACAATCTACACATCCGGTTATGCCCGGTCTGTATTCTGCCTTACATATTGGACAGAACATAAATCACCTCCTTATCTCAAAAAATCTATGTGCATCTTCAAACATTGAAATATTATTGAACATCACGTAGCCATCCCTGTTTTTTGTTTTTTTTGCCAGATTTTTTAATTCTTCATCAGTGAATTTGTGTTTGTAGTCCTTCCCACCGTGTAGCCGATAATAAAAGATTTTGCCATAAGTTGATTCTCTTAAGAACGGATCAACCACATCAACCAAATCAAGTTTTTCACAAATATTTTTGATTTCATTTGGTTGCCATTTTCCCCTTGATTCCCAGCCAAAGAGCAAATTTCCTCGGTCAATTTTATCAAAGAATTTTTCCATATTTTTTATATTCTCTTTTCTCGGTTCAAAACTGGGCGGTGATTGAAAGATTATAACCCTTGTCTTAAGAATTTCGGCATATTCGGTAAGTACCTTAAAACATTCAAGGACATCCTTTGTCGGCTTGAAATTGCCCAGGTTTTCTAATTTCAGATTTTCTGTGTGTCTCGCGCGCTTATAAGTAGGTGAATTTGCAGAATGTGTTATAAATTGAAATGCCTTCAAGACGAATTCAAAATCTTTTGGTGCTTCAGCACGCCATTTTTCTAAGGTCTTAGGGTTGACAAAATCATAGAATGTTGATTGGACTTCAACAACTGAAAATTTCTTGTAGTATCTTTCTCTTGCAACAGGAAATCCACAACAACCGATTCGTATCATATAATTATTCACCCTCTCTTTTCAAGGAAGAATGTAAGAATTTTTGCTGCCAGCTATGTTTCTCATCAATTATATGGATAACCTCATAACCTATCTCCATCAATTTTTTTGCAATAAATCTTCTATGGCATTTCCAGGGTAGCGTTTCAGCGCAGATGATACAGATGGTTTTATCATATGAGATCTTAACTATTTCATCAATGCCTCTTGTAAATTCATCTGTTTTCATATATCCCTCATATCCACCTTTACGAAATCCGCCAAGTTCGTTGCCGAAGTATAAATATACAATGCCTTCTTCGTTACAAATCCGCTCAAGATGTTTCTTTTTAAATTCTTCAAATTTACTGGTGGGGAATCTTCTCACATCAACTATTATGTCAATATTTTTGTTCTTAATTATCTTGAAAAAATTTTTTATACCGCGAGTGCCCGTACCAAGTGTATAAATAATTCTGGACATTGTATAAAATTATAATTATCTAAATGGCAAGGTCAAGGGTATTTTTTATGAATATTAATTATTGACTTTTTTTGATATTTAACTACAATTTATGAGTAAGGAGGTGTTATGTCATTTTTCTTGCTTTGTCTTTTCTCGTATGATACAATATTAAACTGCCCGCTACCAGAAGTAACCAATACTTTGCAAAAAGTTATCACTGAGTCGGGATATGAAATAGATTATAAAGATGAGAACAATATTGTTACCGCAATTACCGAATTTAATATCAAATCTCTTTCGCAGTATATCGTCGAAGAATTCCCAGACGATAATCCCGGCTGGACCCAAGCAAGAGTACAGATATTCATAAGACTAAATTCAATTGATGCTGAAAATACCAAAATTGAAATTAATGCAGGGTTTGAACGATTTGGAACACCCTCAGCATTACTATTAATTCCGCCCCACTGGCGTAGTGCACAATCAAATGGAAACCTGGAAAAAGAATTAATTGATAAAATCAATGCAATCTTATCAACCCGGGAGGAAAAATGAGATCCATTATTTTGCTTTTATTATGCGGAGCGGCCTTTGCAAATCCACCATGGATACCGAATATAAAGGTAAGCCAGGACCCGGGCACAGGCAATCAAAATGAAACGACCATGGCAAACTATCAGGATACATTATTCTGCGGGGGTTGGAATGATAATCGCACGGGTACATATCATGTGGGTTTTGCCCGTTCTACCAATAGCGGCACAACTTGGGCTGAGACTTTAATGTATGAACCAACCTATCCTGGGGATTGCGATCCTTGCATTGTGGTAAATGATTCAGGGCATATCTGTTATGTCTGGCTATCCTACAATGCATCAAACTATACCGGTGATATTTTTCTGACTAAATCCCGTGATTGGGGTAAGACTTGGGGAACATCGCTTTGTTTAACACCAAACACACCCAATACCCTTGATGATAAACCCTGGGCAACAGTTGATGGGAATTATATGTTTTTGACTTGGTATGATTATGGTGGAACCGGGGCATTGAGATTCAAATATTCTACTGATTACGGACAGACCTGGTCTACCGCGGTTTCAATTGGCTCTGGAGGTAACGGAACTATGGCTTTCCGTGGGACCGGGCAGAATTTATTCGTTGGCTGGGGAATGCAGGACATCCGTTTGAACAGATCAACTAATTTAGGTGCTACCTGGCTCGGACAGCAAACGATTATAACCTGCCCTTGGAGTCCTCCTACTACACCTTATCGTCTAAACAATATACCTTCATTTGCGACGAGCAGGGATAGAACACGTTTATATGTTGTCTTTGCTGATTCACGCTGGGGTAGTAATCAACTGGATGTTAGTTTTTCGCGTTCAACAGACCAGGGTGTTAACTGGTCAACACCGGTCAAGATAAATGATACACCTGCGGGTGATACTACCTTGCAATTCTATCCTTGGATTGCAGTTGACCCGAATGACAATCTCCATGTTGTCTGGCATGATACCAGAGGCCGGAGTAGATACTGGATTGGTCAGTACTATGCATACTCAACAAATTATGGAACTACCTGGAGTGTCAATCAAAGGGTGTCGGATACCGTGGCATACGCCAATACATTTATTGGTGACTACACTGCTTGTACTGCAGGAAGTCAGTATATTGCTGCACTCTGGTGTGATTGTCGCAATGGGCAAACTAATCCCGATATCTATTTCTCACGGTGTCTGAATCAAATCGGAGTCGAAGAATTTGCGAAAAACAAACCAGTCCAATCTGATTTGCAATTATTATTTTCAAATCCATTTACTAAACAGTCAAAAATAATTTATCATCCTGCGGATGCACAATTGTCAATCTACCGCATAGATGGGCAGAAAGTCTCATCGCTAACAGTCCCCGGTGTCTATTTTGTTCAATTGAAAAAGGATAGTCACATAATTACCAAGAAACTGGTAAAAATTGAATAATTTACTACATTAAAGCAAGGGCGAACCTTTACAGGCTTGCCCTACATTTCCGTAAATAAGATAAATATTTACCCTTAACTGTCTAGCTAATTAGAAGCTGTATCTTGCCTTCAATACAAACTCGTCATTCTGTTTCAATCTGCCAAAGTTTGTTATCTCTTTTCCATCAATCACCCGCGCCCCAAGAATTAGCTCACAGTTTTCAACTGGTTTATAAGAAATTTCAGGGGCATAAACAAATGCATAATTGTTCTTGAAATCAGAAAAATCCTTAATTTCAAAGCCACCAGCCAGCGGCATCAGTTTCAATTTATCTTCAAATAATTTCCATTCCAAACCGAGTAATATGTAATCTTCAATTTCTTTGCCACGCTCTTGGAAAAATCCATGAACATACTGCAGGTTAATATAAATGCCATTTTTGAATGTATAATCACTACCGAGCACGAATTTCGCATATGGTTTTTTATCAAGAATCAAAGAATCCAGCACACCCATTCCCAGTTGTGATAAATCAATCTCGTAATGAATACTCTCGGGCAAGAATAATGCGCCTTCTGCCCATATTCCAATATCACCAATTGCACCGGCAAAATCCATGCCAAATATCTGCATTTTAGGAAAGGCAAGTTCGTTGTAGATATTAACATTACCGAGCATATCCACTGGGATAATTGTGGTATTTTTTAAGATTGGAATGCCATCTCTTCCATAGACATAACTCATTGAGAAGTCAAAGTTAAAGAGATTCTTTTTTACCCGCAATCCTTGTATTGAATTCTTTATATTGTAATCGGGCATAGAAATTGAGTTAGTAATTTGTGCAGGATTGATACCCGGTGGAAGTGTGATATTAGAATAATTTGTGTATAATGCATTCTGCGGTAATAATGCCGGTGTGAATCGCGGAATAAAGATATAAGAGAGGTTAAAATCTTTAATATAGCCTTCAATCTTAATTCCGTTTGACCCAAGATGTCTGCCAAAATCCCAGATATCTTCAAGGTCAAGGGGATTCAGGTTATCGGTGGGATTTATCTTGTCTGCAGTTCCCCAGGCAATCCGCTGTCGTCCAATCCGCATATCAATATTTTCCACAGGAAATTTTAGAATATCAATGTATGCCTCGCGAATATCAATTTCAAATGGTGTAATCCTGTCCTTTGTAAAAAGGTCATCAAGATTTTCTATTTCGGGCAGACCGGATGAACGAAGCCAGATTTCGCTGGAGAATTTGATATTATCATAGATGCTCTGCTGGGGATTTAGAGTTAGTCTGTATTCTTCAAAAGACAGTGGTGCGTATTCTTTTATCAGAAATCTATGGTCTGTGGAAAAATATCCAGACCAATCAAGACCGAAGACAAGGTTTAATGCAAAAAATATTATAATTATTTTATTTATTTTTTGTAATTTCATTTTGACCTCCTTGGATTTCTCAGTTAATCTCTCCGCCTGTGGGAGAGAACCTGTCCCGAATCCTGGCGTGGCGCCAGGATAGGCTTGTTTCGGGGGGTAAAGGAGAGGATAATTTTTTTACTGGGCAAGATTTCGCTCCGTGAAGATATCATCTTTTAAGCCGGTATCAACCTTTATCTCTTCCATTACCATTTCGGTTCTATTGCCACTGCGTATGTCCTGCATAAGATAGTTCTTGGGTATGATATATCCTTTTATTATTTCTGTTTTCAGGATTTCCATTTTTTTTATCATCTCGCCTTTTTTGTTGAAAAATTCGGATTTCACTGGAAAGTAATCATCCTTTCGCACATACAGATTTACCCGCGCATATTCGGAGATATGACCAGGTTTGGGACTGAGCTCAAGTAAGTAAAATACCCCATCATTCTTTAAACCTTCTGGTTGCCACTTCTCAGAATATTTCTTAGCCTCAAGGTCTTCGTAGGTGAAATCTGTGCCCACAAATTTCTGATTTTTCACATGGGCGGCGATGCGTCTGGTCTTTTTATAGGCAGGAAGATAGACATAGATCACATCATCGGGTAAAGAAAGAAATCCAATTCCTTTCTGATCTGCAGGTGCCAAGACCTTTACCAACCTTTTATTATCACCTTTCTGGTACATCTGGACTTCCCGATTTTTCACATCACCATTTTTATTTATGATATTTATTTTCATCAGTGCTGAAAGGTCTTTGGGTGCCATGAGGACTTCATCAACTTTCTTTAAAACCCCATTGGCATTCAAAGATTCCTCAGCCGCTATTGTTTGAGTTGCAGCCAGCAGAACAAAGAATATGCTGGTTATTTTTATGTATTTTTTCATTTTGTTCTCCTTGTTTTGTTTTCTTTTGTTTTTAAAATAACTGCGGGCAAAAGAACGGTTGCGCCCAAACCAGTGCTTAGCATTGTTATTCCCAGCAAGATACCGAATCTTATCACCGGTACAAGATTAGAAAAGATTAAAACTAAAAAGCCTAACATTACCGTGAATACATTTACTACAATTGCGCTACCAGTATATTTTATTGAAGTAAGCAATGCCTTTTCAGGATTATTTTGCTTACGCTCGTAAGAATAACGGTTGAGAAAATGTATTGAGTAATCAATACCTATTCCCACGCAGATACTTCCTAAAAGCACAGTTGCAACATCAAGCGGAATCTTTAAAAATCCCATTGTTCCAAAGAGAATAGATAATCCGAAAAAGATCGGCACTAGTCCTAAAAGACTTGCAGAGAGCGAGTGGGTGAGAAAGAGCAAACAGATAAATATCGCAACAATTGCAATGATAAGACTGATTAACTGACTTTTTAATAGACTCTGGTTCAGATGCTGGTAAACGACTGCAGAGCCAGTGAATTCAAAGTTATAGAGACCGTTATTCTTGGATTTAATGTAGTCCCGAATTTTTTTAATTATTAATTCGCTTTCTTCATTATATGCACCCGCGGTCATTGCCTGGATAATGCCTTCAGTCTTATCATCGTTAATGAGTTGTTCAATCGTTTCTTCACCTTCAAGAAGAAAGTAGAGATTGTTGATTTTTTCTTTTGTATCAGGGATTTTTTTCCCTTCGCCCATTGCATCATTCATTTCTTCAATCAAATCAATTATGGATTGTGGGTGATATACGCCTTTGAGTGTATCAAGAAAATTGTGAAAATCTTTCATTGCCAGGAGGACTTCGGGGTCCTGTAAATCTCCTTTTATTAGAATCTGTATGGGGACTGAACCGCCGAAACTTTCTTCCATTATCTTTTCGGTGATCCGAATGGAACTTTTCTCTTTAAAATAATCAAGAAAATCCACCTTTGTTTTTATTAAAGAAGTACCGAACAAAAATCCTATTCCAATAACTGCTCCCACTATCCAGACAATGTCTTTATGGCGAAGAATCCAATATCCAGTGTGTTCCATTATCCGATTTAAAAAATTCAAATTTTGCCGCTGATTCAATTTCAAATTCTTGCTATTCCCAAGGATTATTGGTATTATAGTTATACTGAGCAAAAATGCAAAAATAATGCCTAAAGATGTGAAAACTCCAAACTGTTGTATCATAATAAGATAAGACCCAAAGATAAAAGATGTGAAACCTATAATGGTCGTGAGGGCTGCAAGAAACACTGGAATAATTACCTTGGATAAAGAATTTTTCGCTCGTATTTGAACATTTTCGTCTTTTTCTTCCATAAATTTACAAATTATATGGATCGCGTAGGCGCTACCAACTGCCATAAGGATCGCAGGTATGATATTGGTGATAATGGTGAGAGGGATTTTTAATAATGCCATAAGTCCTATAGTCCACAGGGCACTCAGACCAACCGAGATCAAAGGCAATACAACATGAAGCAATGAACCAAAACTCAAATAGAGAATTAACAAAATCACCAGTGCCACAAATGGCAAAAGAATTTTTATATCTTTTATTATCATATCGTTTACCGCATTCAACTGGAAAGGCAAACCGGCAAAATAGGTTTTAATATTTTGCAAGTCTGCATTTTTCGTGACCCTTTCAATCGTCTTTGCCACCTTTGATTTGTCCCCATCAATACGACAGATGATAAGAGTCGTCTTGCTATCTTCAGAAATCAATTTATTGCGATAAATTTCTTTACGTAGTGCATATTCTTTAATTTTGTATAAGACCTCCTGATTAGGAATATTATCTTCATCAATCAATTTACCAATCTCCAATCCTTCTTCGGTTTTTTTAATATCAAGGATATTGGTTAAACTCGTTACATAAGTGACACCATCAATCTGACGGAATTGACGGGTGAGATAGTCAATGGCTTTTATGGTTTCAAGTTTAAAAACATCATCCGATTTTATTATAACAATAGCGAGACTATTTCCGCGGTACTTTTCACCGATATAATCAAGAAGTTTAACCGCCGGGTCAGTCTTCGGTAAATAACTGCTCAAATCCGAATTTATTACAATTTTCCTTAAAAAGAATGCGAACAGAAAACTCAATACAGTGATTACAAAAAGAATAATTGCTTGTTTATTAACAATGAATGATGCAATTCTTTTCATTTATGTTCTCCTTTACAGAATTTTTGACCATTTTAGTTTTTTGGTCGAAAATTACTAAAAAAATTTTTGTCATCTTTTCAGAATGCCCCGATAAAGCATTTCCAGCATTGCCTCGGTCTTTTTCTCAAGTTTGTCAATATCTTCTTCGGTTCCCCAGAGATATTCAAATCCTTTAAGAGCGGTTACAAAATATCCGGCTGCCAGTGCTGGGTCCGGAATTGAAAAGATATTTTTTTTGATTCCTTCCCGCAGAATATCAAGAATGAGTTTTGTTTCGTATCGGTCATAATTTTCACGAAAACGCTGGATAAAATCATACTCTTTTAAATATTCCTCGCGGAATGAACTATAAAAACGCGCAATGCGATGGAATACCCGCATTCTTGTAAGGACATAGATTGTAAGTTTCTCACGCGGGTCGGTTGCTGAGGCAAGGGCATTTTTTATCTCGGATTTAACTGCATTTGCTTCTTTTTCAATAACCGCCAGAAAAATTTCTTCTTTATTTTTGAAATAATAATAAACCGAACTTTTGCCCTTGCGTGCAGCACGGGCAATTGAATCAATCGTTGCCTTGCGATATCCAAATCTTGCAAAGATATAGCGGGCAGCATCCACTATTGCATCCCGCATTGCCTTCTTAGAAACCGCCATTGAATCCACCTTTAGATTTTTCGACCAAAATGGTCTTCTATTCGAAAGCATAACCTATTATAATCAAAAACTGAAACCTGTCAAGGGGGAAATTGACAAACAATTGGCAATTAATAAAATATAAATGGTATGTTTTTTATTTTTCTTAACATCTTCATAATGCAAAGTCCTGAGATTAAATGGGGCAGGATTTACGGGGGTGACAATGATGATTATGCCCGTGCCGTTATAGAATGTTCAGATAAAGGATTTATTGCAGTGGGCTCAACAAATTCTTTTGGCAATGGTGGATATGATGTTTATGTTTTTAAAGTTGATTCATTGGGTTATCCGATTTGGACAAAAACTTTCGGTGGTTCACAGGACGATTATGGTTATGCAATCTGTCCGACCGATAATAATAATTATTTGATTCTTGGGACTACATATTCATTCACTCAGGGCATGGGCGATATATTCTTAATCAAAATAAATGAATATGGTGACTCAATCTGGACAGAAACCTATGGAGACTCACTTGAAGAATCTGGTTATTCAATTGTTAAAACTTATGACAATAAATACCTCATTTGTGGAACAACAAATTCATCAGGCGCAGGCAATAACGATGTCTTTTTGATAAAAATAGACTCGACCGGTAATATTATCTGGTTTAAGACCTATGGCGGGAATTTGGATGATTACGCATATTGTGTGAACAGCACATTTGATGATGGCTGTATTATAACGGGCGAAACATACTCTTATGGTAATGGTGGTAGCGATGTTTACACTGTAAAAATAGATTCGCTGGGAGACATTGAATGGACAGGGCTCTATGGTTCTTACCTTGATGAAAAGGGATTCTGTGTTCAACAGACTCAAGATTCTGGATATATTGTTTGTGGAACTGGATATTTTACACTGCTTGGATATGAATGGTGTCTTTTGAGATATAACCAGCGTGGAACATTAATTTGGAGTAGGTTTCAGGGAAGTTTGAATAACGATACTGCATTCTCAGTTCAGGAAGTGGGTCAAAATAATTATGTAATTGGCGGTAACTTCAGTTATGAAATGTATGTGGTAAGAACAGATACTTCTGGGTTGAATCTCTGGATGTTTCTTTACGGTGGTACAGGCACAGATTGTGCTTATTCAGTAAAAAAAACATCGGACAATGGATACATAATTGCTGGCATAACCAATTCCTATGGTGCTGGTGATAATAATGCTTATCTCGTTAAGACATATACTGACCCGGTGGGAGTTAAGGAATTGTGCAAAAAAGCTATATCTCCCATCAAGATAAGAACATTCCCCTCGCCATTCAGGGAAAAACTATATATCAAATTTGCTCCTTCAGAACATTTGGATCTGTCTGATATAAAAATTTATGATATTAACGGAAGATTATTAAAAAAATTAGCACCAAAAAAATCAGGAATTGTGGATTTTATCTGGGATGGTAACGATGAAAACGCAAATGAAGTTCCTCCAGGGATTTATTTTATTTGTGCTGACAATCTTAAAGAAAAGATAATAATATCAGTGATAAAACTATGAGCAAATCAACCAAGCCCCAAAAAATTGTTAAATTCCAAACCCCAAGCACCAAACTCCAAACAATAGCCAAATTTTAATTTTAACGCAGATGACAATGTCCAAAGACCATACCGGCAGTCATGCCCATTAACCAATAGCAAATTTTTGTTTAGAAATTTTACTTTGTTGACATCAAATCTTCTATCAATATAATTCAAATATGGGCCAATGCAAAAATAAGGATATTCCATATTTTACTTTTCTATTTATCATTTTATCCTTTACTATTTCCTGCCGGAAAAATTTGGAACAAAATCATGAGTGCAGGTTCTGGGGTATTATATTGTCTGAAAACACGCCAGCAATTAGTGATATTATCACAACCCACCTTGATTCTTTACGCAAACTCGGAGCAAAAAATCCTGATGGTTGGGGTATTGCTTATTTTATTGAATCCCAAAGCGATACAATCTTACCAGTTATCCGTCGTGGAGAGCCATCTGCACCACTTGACCCCAGATATTCAGAAATGACCAAGGAATTACTCAGAAATGTTAAAAATTCTGCAGTTGCCCATGTGCGTAAGAGTTCCAGCGGACCAACGGGTGGCATTCCTGATCCTCATCCTTTTCGGAGACAATGTATTAAAAGAAATTTTGATATACTCTTTGCCCATAATGGTACAATTAATACGGACATTTTACTAAGATTGATTTCTTCAATCAATCCTCTATATCTTGAGCAAAATCCTCCTGATTATGCTCCAAACTATCTTGATTCTGATTTGTTCGCCATACTAATGATTGAAGTTTTAGATATGAACCCTGATCTTTCAATTGAGGAATGTATTAAGATGGCAGTTATTAAACTCGATTCTGCGCTTGGAACGAGTAATGCGCAATTGAACTTTGTGATGTCTGACGGTAATAAGTTATGGGCATTAAATTTTACAAAATCAGAACCAAGGGCAATAACCGTTTACTATTATCCTGATTCCCTGGTTTCCAATTTCTGGGTCGTTGCTTCCCAACCACTTGATACATCAAGCCAGAGATGGGTTGAAATTCCGAATCGCACAATTGCCTGTTTAAAACCCGGTGAACCTGTCCATTTAATTCCAATATACCAAAAATTTGACCGAGCAGGCAAGGATGCGACAAAAAATTTTATCCTTCAGCCGAATCCGTTCAACAAATCAGTCAATATCAATTACTATGTATCTAAACCCGGAATAGTAAAGATAAATATCTACGATGAATCGGGCAGACTGGTGAGGAGGCTGATGCATGAATTCAAAATCTCTGGAGAATATGTTGTAGCCTGGGATGGCAGGGATGAAGCGAATACTCTCCTGCCAAATGGGATTTATTTCTGTCATATACAGAATGAAAATGAACTAAAGAATTTAAAGATAATTTTTGTCAATTAGACTTCCGCAAGATATCAAAAATTTTTGTTGAAAACAAAAATTTTCTGGGTATAATTAGTCTATGATAAAAAGATATGAAACAGAAGAGATAAGAAAGATATTCAGTGAAGAACATAAAATGGAAGTATGGGTACTTGTTGAGAAGGCAGTCGCAGAGGTCCAGGAAGAACTCAGAATAATTCCAAGGGGATTGGGTAAAAAATTAGAGAGGATAAAGATTGACCCTGAGCGGGTAGAAGAGATAGAGAAGATAACAAACCACGATGTTATTGCATTCCTTGAGGCAGTGAGAGAAAAGATTGGTAAAGAAGAGGGAAGATGGCTCCATTTTGGTATGACTTCTTATGACCTCGTTGATACCGCCTGGGGTTTGATATTGAAAGATGGGCTTAACATTGTACTGAAGGATATAGATAAACTATTAAAAAATTTGAAAAGGCTTGAAGTTAAATATCATAAGACACCGCAAATTGGGAGAACCCATGGGATATACGCTCAACCTATCACATTTGGTTATAAAATAAATTCCTGGTATCAGGAAGTATTGAGGGCAAGAGAGCGGTTATGTCAGGCAAAAAAAGAAATCGCATTCGGTAAATTATCAGGTGCTGTTGGTAGTTATACAATTATTCCACCGGACATTGAAAAGAAGGTTATGAAAAAATTAGACTTGGTGCCGGAACCGGTCTCAACTCAGGTAATACCACGAGACCGGCATGCCTTTCTGCTAACCGCCCTTGTGCTATATGGTTGTGCCATTGAGAGAATAGCCACCGAGATAAGAAATCTTTCACGCTCTGAAATTGGTGAAGTGGCTGAGCCATTTACGAAAGGTCAAAAGGGTTCATCAGCAATGCCTCATAAACAAAATCCAATTACCTGTGAGAGGGTATGTGGTCTTGTAAAGGTCCTCAGGGGTTATTTGATACCAGCGTTTGAAAACATCAATCTCTGGCATGAAAGGGATTTGACCAATTCTTCGGTAGAAAGGGTTATCATTCCTGATGCATTTCATATTGTTCATTATATAACCAAAAAAATTATATGGGTCTTAGAAAATTTAAGGGTCTATCCTGAACGGATGATGGAGAATATCAATAACAGTCTTGGGCTTTATGCATCACAGAATTTGATGAATAGATTGATTGAGAAAGGGATGAATAGAAAGACAGCGTATGATCTGGTTCAGAAACTTTCGTTCAGGTCAATGGAAGAAAAAAGGCATTTAAAGAAGATTGTTGAGGAAGATTGTGAGACAAGAAAATTCCTGAATGCAAAGGACATTGAAAAAATCTTTGAACTGAAGTGGTTTTTGCGAAACATTTTATGATATTGACTTTAGTGAGAAATTCATTATAATAAAAAAATGGATATATTTAAAAAATGCAAAGCCACCGTTGAAGCAGTAAATCGTGCCAAGAGTATAAATATTTATCCTTATTTTACACCAATTGAATCAGCACAGGACCATAGAGTAATGATTAACGGCAGGGAATATATTATGATAGGTTCCAATGGATATCTTGGACTTGCTGCAGATGAAAGATTGAAAAGAGCTGCAATTGAAGCGGTTCAAAAATATGGTTCGACCTGTTCTGGTTCAAGATTTTTAAACGGGACACTTGATATTCATATCAGACTTGAAAAAGAGCTCGCCGATTTTTTTGAAAAAGATGATGGAATTGTATTTTCAACCGGATTTCAAACTAACCTCGGAATAATATCTGCGATTGCGGGTAAAGACGATGTTATTATCATAGATAGGCAGGACCACGCATCCATCATAGATGGTTGTAGACTTTCATTCGCTGAGGTCAAAAAATTTAAACATAATGATATGAATGACCTGGAAAGAATATTGAAATCAATACCCCATAATAAAGGAAAATTGATTGTGGTAGATGGAGTTTTCAGTATGGAGGGCGATGTAATAAATCTACCGGAGATTGTAAAACTGAAGAAAAAATTTAACACGAGGCTGCTTGTAGATGATGCTCATGGCATTGGTGTGATGGGAGAGCACGGGCGTGGTGTATGTGAACACTTCAATTTATTAAATGAAGTTGATATAATCATGGGTACATTCAGTAAATCATTCGCATCACTTGGTGGTTTCGTCGTAGCGGAAAAGGATGTGATAACCCACATTAGACATACTGCCCGCGCACTCATATTTTCGGCAAGTATGACCCCGGCATCAGTTGCCAGTGCGTTAAAATCTCTGGAGATAATAAAGACTGAACCAGAACGCCGGAAAAGACTCTGGGAAGTAACAGAAAGAGTGAGAAAGGGATTTAAAGATATCGGGCTTGATACAGGTGAGAGCATAACCCCGGTTATCCCCGTGATTATCGGTGAAGATGAAAAATGTTTTGCCTTCTGGAAAAGCCTTTTTGAAAATGGTGTATTTGCCAATCCAGTTATTTCTCCTGCCACACCACCGGGCAGGGCACTTATCAGAACAAGTTATATGGCTACGCATACAGACGAAGATATAAATATCGTGCTTGATGTATTTAGACGGTGCGCTAAAGAATTTGGTCTGGTAAAGTGATAAAAGTAGTTCCGGTCAAAGATGAAAAGGAATTAAAGTCTTTTGTAGAGTTGCCGTATCGTTTATACAAAAATAACCGTTACTGGGTTCCACCTTTAAAAAAAGATGTCTACAATATGTTTGATAAGAAAAATTATCCATTCTGGGAGCATGCAGAAAGAGAGATGTTTCTTGTTTATCGCGATAAGGAAGTTGTTGGTAGGGTTTGTGCAATAGTTGATTACAATTTTATTGAATTCTGGAATGAGAAGACTGGATATTTTGGATTCTTTGAGTGCGAAGATGATGTAGAGTCGGCGGTGGCATTATTCAATGCCGTGCGCGAATTTCATAAAGAAAAAGGAATGACTAAATTTGTTGGTCCATTCAATCCTTCGACCAATGAAGAGGTGGGATTTCTCCTTGAAGGCTATTTCTTAGAGCCGATGATTATGATGACATATACATTTGAATATTACCATGAACTCGCCCAAGCCGCAGGACTAACAAAGGCAAAGGATTTATATGCTTTTTATATTGAAGCAAAAAATGCACCATTTGAGAGATTAGAAAAAATGTGCTCGCTTATTCGTAAAAGGGTGAGAGATTTAAAGGTAAGACCGGTTGATATTGATGACTTCTCAAACGAAGTGAAAAAGATTAAAGAAATCTATAACGACGCCTGGAGCAGAAACTGGGGTTTTGTACCAATGACTGATTCCGAATTCTCTCATATTGCCAAGACTCTTAAAGATCTCATTGTCCCCGAATTGGTTATAATTGTTGAAATTGATAATGTTCCGGTCGGTGTTTCTCTAACTGTACCAAATTATAACTTTATTCTAAAAAAACTAAATGGTAAATTAGACCTCCTTGGAATGATAAAATTTCTCTATTACAAAAATAAAATTAAGGAGGCTCGATTGATGATAATGGGGGTTAAAAAAGATTATCAAAAATTGGGCCTTGAAGGATTGATGGTCCTTGAAACTTTGAAGGCCGGAATGAAACTCGGATACAATAGTGGAGAATTGAGCTGGACCCTTGAGGATAATTACCCAGTAAATAATACAATTTTAAAAATGGGTGGTAGGTTATATAAAAAATATAGAATATATCAAGGCACTTTATAGAATCCACCTATTTCTTGACAGCTTTACATTTTAGCATATAATATAATTTATGAGGAGGCAGAATGACTTTTATCACTACGCTTGATGTTATTCCAGGTCGTGCTGATGAATTGCTCAATGCAGTCAAGACTTTAAAAGTTCCCGAAGAAATAAAGATTAGAGAATTTTTATCACTTTTTGGCAAACCGGATTATGTTTTAATATTTGAAGCACCAAATGAAGAAAAGGCAATGAATTTTATATTAAAATTTGTTGCATATGCAGTTCCTAAGACCTCCCTTGGTGTTAATGTGGAGTATGCAAAATGAATGATTTGATTGGTAAACTGGCAAAAGAAGAAGGGATAAGCACCGAGACATTGAAAAAAAATTTAAAAAACGGAACCGCGGTTTTAATAAAAAGTCGCCTTCATAAAATAAAACCCCTCATATTAGGAAAGGGATGTCGGACGAAGATAAATGCCAATATAGGAACATCGCCTGATTTTGCAAACTTAAAATATGAGTTGAAAAAATTAAAGGTTGCTATTGAGAGTGGTGCTGACGCGGTGATGGATTTGTCAACGGGTGGAGATATTAATAGAATCAGAAGAGAGATTTTGAATGCATCAAGTGTGGCAGTGGGGACGGTACCGATATATCAAGTGGCGATTGATATGCGCAAGAAGAAAAAGCCTTTTACAAAGGCGAGTGTTGATGAAATATTTGAAACAATAGAAAGACATCTTGAAGATGGCGTTGATTTTATTACGGTCCATTGTGGTATCACCAGGGAAGCAATAAGGGGAATGGAAAAAAAGAGAAGAGTCTGTGGTGTGGTGAGTCGTGGTGGTTCAATGATGATTGAATGGATGAAGGCAAATAATAAAGAAAATCCTCTCTATGAATATTACGATCGTCTGCTCAAGTTAGCAAAGAAATACACAGCAACACTTAGTCTTGGCGATGGTTTGAGACCTGGTGCGATTAGTGATGCTACAGATGAATATCAGATAAGAGAACTTGTGATAATTGGTGATTTAGTAAAAGAAGCAAGAATGAATGATGTTTCGGTAATTGTGGAAGGGCCGGGACATATTCCAATAAATGAGATAGAGGCAAATATCAAATTACAAAAAACAATATGTGATGGTGCACCATTTTATGTGCTTGGTCCGTTGGTGACAGATATTGGAGCAGGCTATGACCATATCGTTGCTGCAATCGGAGGTGCCCTTGCTGCTTATTATGGGGCGGATTTTTTATGCTATGTTACTCCTGCTGAACACCTCGGTTTGCCAAGCGTGGAAGATGTGCGTGAAGGTGTTATTGCCTTAAAAATTGCTGCCCACGCTGCAGATATTGGTAAAGGCTTGGTTGGGGCAAAGATGCGTGACCTTAATTTGTCTAAAGCAAGATTCTCTCTTGACTGGAAAAAAATGATCAACCTTTTGATTGATCCCGTAAGGGCGAAGAAAATATTTTTACGTAAACGTTCTCATTCCGCACTCACCTGCACTATGTGTGGTGAGTTCTGTGCGATGAAGAAAACCCAGGAAATTTTCAGGAGGTGATAATGAATACCAACGAAGATATGAGGTTGAAAGGTTTAAATTTTGCCAAAAAAGGCAGTATGGCAACTATGCTATTCTGCCTGTTGTTTGAGGTGGTATTTTTATTCGGTGCAATTTTAAAGTTCTTTCCAGTTCCAATCTTTATACCTGTTCTTACCGCAATTGTCTTTATTTTCGGGCTGGTCATTTACATACTGTCAACCAAAAATATCTATTCGCCTGTAATTCCTTATATCATAACTACCGTGACTGCAACAATTTTAACATTTTGTCTATCATTTATTCAACCTCAATTAAGAATTCCGTTCTTTTTGATATATTTCTATATCATCTTGCATCCGGGCTACCTGCTCGGGATAAAAAATGGAATTTACGCCATTGCCCTTGTAGACTTTGCTTATGTTTTAATGTTGGTTTTGACTCAGAACTTATACCCGGAAATAAATTTGGGGATGGAATTAGTTAAACTAATTTTCTTAACATTTGTTTCTTTCTTACTCATTGTAGACTTTGACCGTGACCTTGTGCGCCTTAAAGAACTGCAAGAAGTTTTGAAAAAAGTGGAGAAGGGAGATTTGCATGTACATATTGAAGAAAAGGGAGCACCGGACGAAATTTATTTTTTAGGCAGAACTATTAAGACTCTCGTTGAGACCGAGGCAAATATAATAAAACTGGTCGTTGATACATCTAAACAATTGAGCGAAATCAGCGCACAGATTGCATCAACATCAAATGAGTTGTCAACGGCAATTTCAGAGATTGTATCTACAACCCAGAAGATGACCGAAGGCGTTGACCGCCAGTTTCAGGAACTTGATAAATCAATTTCTATGGGTAAGTCTTTAAGTGAAATAAGTTTTTCAGTTGTTGATAACATAAAAAAAGTTGAGACTCACGCTGAGAATTTTTCAGCAAGTGCAAATAATGGATTACAGATGAGTGATATGGCATTAAAAAATATAGAGATTATAGGAACCAGGTATGAATATCTTATTGGATTGATGGCAAAATTACATGATGTATCAAATACAATTACGAAAATAATAGAGACTATCAATAAAATATCAGAAAAGATAAATATTCTCTCCCTCAATGCCTCCATTGAGGCTGCTCGTGCGGGTGAGTTCGGAAAGGGTTTTGCCATTGTTGCTGATGAAATAAAGAAACTTGCAGATAATACCCAGAACTCAGCGATGGAGATCGGGGAAATAGTAAAAGAAATGATTGATTCAATAAAAAGTGTAGCGGAAAGCTCCGAAGAAGTAAGAAAGGCAATATATGATGGAAATCAGGTTGTTAAATCCACAACCGAATCATTACGCACAATATCAAATGCGGTTATTGAATTGAATGGGGCAATAAAAAATATCAAAAATGTTATTTCCAAAGAAGAAGAAGAAATTACTGCAATGTTGAAACAAATAGAGGACTCATTTAATATTTCAAAGGATAATTCTACTGCGGCAGAGCAAATCCTTGCTTCGCTTGAGGAACAATCAGCAGCAACTGAGGAATTTGCTGCCACAAGCCAGGAATTGCTAAATATTACTGAAAGGCTCGCAAAGGTAATACAGAATTTTAAAATCTAATGGCAGATATACTAATCGTTGAGGATAAAACAAGTTTTGCTGAGATATTGAAGGTGGCACTTGATGATGCAGGTTTCTCAACCTTAATTGCCCGAAATGGGCGTGAGGCTATTCAGATTTTTAAGAGAGAAAAGATAAATCTTGTATTGTTGGATTTACGTCTTCCCGACATTGATGGTATTGATGTCCTCCGTGAATTGAAAAACATTGATTCAGAGGCAAAATTTATTATAATGACGGCATTTGGTACAGTGGAGAGAGCGGTTGAAGCAATGAAAATGGGTGCCTGTGATTTTCTTACCAAACCATTTGATACAGAGCAACTTATTATTTTAGTCAAAAAGATCATTGGGGAGCAAAGAGCCCAATATGAAAACATTCTGCTCAAAGAGATGGTCCAAAATATCCATGGTTTCCCTGAAATTGTAGGTGTGAGTGAAGTGATAAAAAAATCAATTGAGTTACTCAAAAAAGTTGCACCAACTGAAGCAACTGTGCTTTTTCTTGGTGAATCAGGGACTGGAAAAGAACTATTTGCAAGGGCCTGTCATAGTCTATCGCCCCGAAAGGAGGCTCCGTTTGTAACCATAAATTGTGCAGCGATACCAAGTGAATTGTTGGAAAATGAATTATTCGGCTCAGAAAAAGGCGCGTTTACCGGTGCGGTGGCACGGAAGATTGGAAAATTTGAACTTGCTCATAAAGGCACAATATTTCTTGATGAGATTGGAGATCTGGGTATTGATCTGCAGGCAAAAATATTGAGGGTCATTCAGGAAAAAACATTTGAACGTCTGGGTGGAACTGCTTCAATAAAAGTTGATGTCCGCATAATTGCGGCAAGCAATAAGGATTTACATACCCTCGTTAATGAAAGAAGATTTCGGGAAGACCTTTATTACAGATTAAGTGTTTTCCCAATAATAATTCCACCATTGAGAGACAGAAAAGAAGACATTCCTTTGCTTGTTGAACATTTTTTAAAAAAAATAAAATCAAATAAGAAGATTTCGGAATCTGCCCTTCAAAAATTAATTAATTATGATTGGCCCGGAAATGTGCGTGAACTGGAGAATACCATTGAGCGGGCAAATATACTGGCTGGAGAAACTATAAATTCTGAACACATCCTGTTGCCATTACAGACAAAAAAGAGAGCGGAAGTTTTAGTGGGAAATATGGATTTAAAGACCGCAGCAAATTATGGCAGAGAAATGGCTGAGGCAGAACTTATCAAAAAGACTCTTGAGCAAACAGAGTGGAATAAAGCAGAGACGGCAAGGAGACTGAGGGTATCATATAAGACACTCCTGAATAGAATTGCAAGATATAGGCAGAAAGGTCTATTGTAATTCAAAATTTCAAATGTCAAAATCCAAAGTTTAATCCGACGCACAAAGTGGCGGGGTTGGCATTTATACTACGACAATGCCGGGAGCCGGACTTGAACCGGCACTCCCCTTGCGGGGAAGCGGATTTTAAGTCCGCTACGTCTACCAATTCCATCATCCCGGCAACGATAATATAAATCAATACTAAAATCTTTTTATCGCCTCACGGCGATAGGATTTTTCCCGCAAACAGCATGCGGGATTTCGAATTCCGCTAAACGGAAGCGGAATTCTCAAAAGTCCGCTACGTCTACCAATTCCATCATCCCGGCAAACATAATTATTATATTCAACATAAAAACCTTGTCAATCAGGATTCTAAAATTTAAAGATTTTTAATCTAACAGAGAGCGGATTTCTTTTAACTCCTCTTTCACTTCTTTTATAATCTTTACTGCATCACTTAACGGCAATGTTAATTGTTCCGGACCTTGGGTTATAGATGCCAACTTTTTTCGCGCACCCGCTATTGTAAATCCCTGTTCATACAAAATTACTTTTATCATACGTGCTATTTCTATATCTTTCTGAGAATAAAATCTCCTGCCCAGTCTATTTCTGTGTGGTCTAAGCATAGGAAATTCTTTTTCCCAGTATCTCAATACATAAGCAGGAATTTCAAGCATTTTTGCTACTTCTTTTATAGAATAAAACTCTTTCTCAGCCATCCTTACCTCCTCTATTCATTTTTTAATGGTCTTAACATTAAACTCTTTAAACCCTGTAAAGGGGATTTTCTTTTGTAAATGATTTCATAAACAACCTTTGATATTGGCATTTCAACATTATATTTTTTTGCAAGTTCCATTACCGCCCTTGCAGTCGGTACCCCTTCGGCAACCATTACAAAATCTTTTTTTATTTCTTTTACAGATTTACCCCTGCCGAGCATCTTGCCAAATAAATGATTTCTCGATTCTTCACTGAAAGATGTGGTTATCAAATCGCCAAGACCTGATAACCCATAAAATGTTTTAGGATTTGCGCCCATTTTTGAGCCAAGCCTTTGAATTTCTAAGATACCCCGTGATATTAATGCACCTTTGGCATTAGAACCAAACCCTAATCCATCACTTATTCCGCAGGCGAGCGCCAGTACATTCTTAACCGCACCACCAAGTTCAACTCCGATTACATCGTCAGATATGTAAATTCTAAAATTTTCCGCAGCAATCTCGGGTTGTAATTTTTTTGCCCTATCTAAATCATAACTGGCAAGGACGACAGCGGTCGGTTCATTTCTTATTATCTCATTTGCAATTGAGGGACCTGATAACACAAAACATTTACTTTCAGGAAATCTGTTTTTGATAATTCCTGATGGTAACTGGAGGGTTTTTATATCAATCCCTTTTATTAAACTCAAAAATTCTTTTGTTTTTATTTTTATTTTTTCCATTTCGATTAAAACATTTCTCAATGTCTGGCAGGGTACTGCAAATACTATTAGGTCACAATTTTTTACTATATTTTCCAAACGCCAATCAATCAAGATTGAATCAGGGATTCTATATTTTAAAAGAAATGGACTGTTATCTCTTGTTTTCTGAACCTTCTCAGCACGTTTTTTATCAAATTCCCATATTTTTACACTATGACCATTTTTATACTGCATAATGCCGAACACCGAACCCCAGTTACCACATCCGAGAATTGCTATATTCATTTCTTCCTCCACAGGATTGTTTTTGATTCTGTTTTGTTTATTAATCTTTTTATATTTGAACGATGGGCATAGAGCACGAGTATACTGATAATTACAATCAAAATCTTTTCACTCGGTTCTGATTTTCCAATCAAAAATGTAGCAATGGAAAGAATTATTGCCATACTTATTGAGGCGATTGAAACTATATAGGTACTTAGATAAATAATCAACCATACGCCAATTGCTATCAAAAATGGTTGGGGCACAATACTTAGAGCAACGCCAATCGTTGTTGATACCCCCTTTCCACCTTTAAAATGAAAAATAGGATTAAAGATATGCCCCAGGATTGCTCCGGCACCTGCAAAGGCGGGATAGAGATTGAAAGAACGGGTAATGAGTACTGGTAAAAAACCCTTTAACGCATCAAGTAAAAATCCAATGATGAAAAATGTTAAACCAAGAGATCTGCCAAGATTTGTTGCGCCGATATTGCCGCTTCCGGTTTTCTTCAAATCAACACCTTTTATAAGTCCCAACAAATAAGAAAATGGTATTATCCCGAATAGCATTCCAATAAGAAAAGAAATCAGAATATTTGTTATATTCATCATTTATTTTTCCTTGTCTGTTCAGTTTTGATAATTATAGGAACACCAGAGAACCCGAAATAATTTCTTATTGTGTTGCGCAAATATTGAATATAATTTTCTTTTAATTGGACTGTTGTTTGAACCCTGAATCTTGGTGGATTTGTGTCAGTTTGGGTTATCTTTAAAATTCGGCCGTTCGGTGGAGGTTTGAGTGAATCTGGTAAATCCTTAAGGGTTTTTGTACTTGCCTTTTTGTTGAGTTCTGAATAAACATCAATTATTACCTGAAGTAATCTATCAATGCCAATATTTTGTTTTGCTGAAATAAGAACAACGGGTGCGAAATCAACGAACCTAAATGATCCAATCGTAGAATGTAAGATTTTTCTGTATTCCTGTTTATTCAATAAATCAATTTTGTTCGGCGCAATTATTATACCTTTTGCCTTTGATAATAATAATGATGCAATGTGACAATCTTCGTGAACCACACCCTGGGTGACATCAAATAGTACTATTCCAATGTCAATATCATCAATGATATGCATCACCCGCATCATTGAATAGAATTCTATCGGCTCTTTTATGCGGGAGCGTTTTTTTAACCCGTATGTATCTATGATTTCAATCTTTTTGTCTTTGAATATAAACTGGGCATTGACGAGATCCCTTGTTGTTCCTGGCTTTTCGTCAACCACTGCCCTCTCTTCCTTGATGATTGTATTAAGGAGTGTAGATTTACCCGCATTTGGTCGTCCTAAAATTGCAATTTTTATTAAACGCGTATCTTTTTTAATTTTTATAACGGGCAACAATTTTATCGTCTCATCAAGCACCTCACCAAAACCAATTCCACCTTCAGCCGAAACTGCAAATACTTTATTAAATCCCAATTTGTAAAATTCATTTATTACAGGCAAGAGCGATTTATTATCAATTTTATTGATAAGCAAATAAACGGGTTTATTTAATCTACGGAGCAGTTCGGCAATTTCCTGTTCCGCAGGCATTAATCCCGCCCTGCCATCAACAACAAAGTATATCAAATCTGCCTGCTTCAAGGCGAGTTCAATTTGATACATAATTTTTCTGGCAAGAATATTTTCTTCCTCAGGAAAGAAACCACCGGTATCAATCAAATTAAATATCCTTCCCCGCCAGAAGACTTCTCCATAAATTCTGTCTCTTGTGACACCAGGGGTCTCGTGGACTATGCTCAGCCTTCTGCCGACAAGACGATTGAATATTGATGATTTACCGACATTCTTTCTGCCGACGATTGCTACTGTAGCCATAAGAGCAATTCCTTTATTGAATATGGTGAAACAATATAATTTATTCCATTAAGGTTAAAATCATCTAAAAATTTTCCATTGTCATTCACACAATTTGGTGGAAGGATAATTCGGTCATATTTTTTCGCGGTCAATCTCAATGCGTTATATATATCATTGCCAGTAAGCAACCCGGAGACTGTGACCATATCACCAAAGAATCTATTTTTTACCGGAAGGACATCAATGAAAAGTTTTTTACTAGCTAATTTTTTCTTTAGATAATTGATAAAAGGGTAGGCAAGTTCACCAGTAACAAAGAGAAATTTCCCCGAAATTTTATTCAGACATTTAATTGAATCAATCTCATCAAGCAACTGCCTTACCATACCTATCCCATTTTCATATTGATAAAATTCGTCGTAGTAATCCCTTTCAGGAATAGGGATTCCTGCCTTAATAAAAAATTCATCCGCGATATAAACAAATCCCCGGTTTACTTTCTTTCTAAAATTTAAGTGCATTAGATTTGTATCTTTAACGATTTTTAAAGCAAGTTTTTTATTTACACCTGAGAATTTTTTTAAAAATTTTGTTTTGCCTACGGGCACGATACCAACTGAAGATACACCCGGGAATAATCTGAAAAGGTCATTGACGGTTTTTTCTATATTTATTCCATCTGTTAATCCGGGAATCACAACAACCTGACAATGAATTTTGATATCCCCCTCAATAAGTTTTCTTAATTGTTCAACTATAAGTTCGGCTCTTTTGTTTTTGAACAACCTTGAACGTAAAATGGGATTTGTAGTATGAACCGAAACATACAGGGGTGAGAGTCTCATCTTTATTATACGTGCTATATCTTCATCGGTTAGGTTAGTAAGACTCAAGAAATTCCCAAAAATGAAAGAAAGACGATAGTCATCATCGCGGAAATATAATTCTTTTCGCAAACCTGCAGGCAATCCTTTAATAAAGCAATAATCACAGTCGTTCTCACATTTTTTATAGCGGGGTTCTTCAAGGATAATATTTATATCTTCTCCAGGGTTTAAAGATATTACCTTTTTACTTCCGTTCATTGTGAATACGAGATTTCTTTTCTTCGTAGAATCATTATAGAAAAAGTAATCAAATATATCATTGAGGGGATTTTTATCAATCGTTAATAATCGTGCATCTCTCGGAATTCTTGAATCACCGGAGTTCAATACCCGCACCATATAAGATTATAGGAAAATTTTGCCAAATTTCAAGTAGTTTCTAACTAAATTTTCTAATTGCATTGAATATGGATTGTTTTCCGAAATTAATTGGATAATAAAAGACGGTGTGGTAAATTACTTTCCTTGACATCGCCGAAATTTTGTGTAATATCATTTGTAGTACATAAGAATGGAATTAAAAAAAATTTTAAATTATATAACAGGAAATTTAAATTGCTTTATTGATTTTATACTCCCCAATTTCTGTATTATCTGTGGAAAGGAGATTGAACGATATCTGGTATGTGATAATTGCCTTGACCTCATTCTCTATCCAAAATCTCCTTTGTGTCCGAATTGTGGTAGACCAATCAATGATACGAAAACCTGTAGATTCTGCAGATATGAGAAAACCCTTGATTATGGCAGGGCGTTTGCATTATATGTGTCCCCGGTTGATACAATCATACACCATTTAAAATATCGTGGTAAAACACAACTTGCTAATTTTTTTGGTATGGGTATGTCAGGGGTTTTGAAAAACGACTTTTATCTGCGGGATGCAAACCATTTAGTCCCGGTACCACTTTTCTGGTGGAAAAAACTTCGCAGGACTTATAATCAGGCTGAACTGCTTTCAAAAATAATCAGTCAGGAAACTACTATATCTGTTTTAGACTGCTTGATTAGAATCAAAAATACCAGAACCCAGACACGCCTTGATCATAAAAAAAGGCAGGATAATGTCAGGAATGCGTTTAGATTAAAAAAGGAATTTTCAGTTAAAGATAAAAAAATTATAATTATTGATGATGTGATGACTACCGGTGCAACGATTAAAGAATGCGCAAGGGTGTTGAAAGATAATGGGGCAAAAGAAGTTTATTCACTCGTGGGCGCAATAACACCTTAAATCAGAATAAGTTTTAACTATTTATTGTAAAAATTTTCCATATTTATTTAATAACTTGGGAAAGATATTTGGGGTTCTGAACTATAACAAATCGGGGTATTGACATTTTGCCAAAAAGGAATATAATATATCACCGCTAATAATTGCAATCAAACGATTATTAGGTAATTCTAAGAAATTAAAAGGGAAAAGTTGATAGGTTACTACATGGGCAATAGAAAAGTTTATCCCTATTGCTGAATAGTATTCCTACTATCTCTAATACCTTTGTCAAAGAAAGGGGGTGATAAACAGAAACAAGTAGACACGGATTTTGCACGAAAAAAACTTATTTAAAGTACATATCCGTGTCAATCCAACCTTTTACAAATAGGTTGGTTTATTTGTAATGATTATCTTAATAAAAAAGGAGAAGAAATGAAGAAATTATTAGGCTTATCATTGATTCTGATTTTTGCATTGGTTGTCTTTGCTGATAACAACACTGATGCACAAAATCAGAATACTATGCCTACATTAAAAAGTCCAATCAATGTAGGTATAAGTCAGGAACCGATTCTCGGTGACCGTAGTGAGTTACTGTTTGACCAGGCAGCAACTGGTTATTATACCTTTGATGCTTGCCAGTGGGATAGTGTCTATCCTTTTGAAGCTGAGATTGCGGATAATTTCAGTGTACCTTTTGAAACAGATGTTGATTCCCTTGTCTGGTGGGGTGGCTACTGGAACGGTACACCTACTCTCCCTGTAGATTTCTGGATAAAGATATATGAAGATAGCACGGGTGCAAGTGGTCCCCAACCAAAGCAGGCCCCTATTTATGTTGCGCGCGTATCATTCACCGAGCAGAATTTAGGTCTGTATTATCAATACACTGCAAAAATTCCACCATTCCACGCTTTTCCCGGAACTCGTTACTGGATTGAATTTGAACCGACGCTACTCTTTCCTCCACAATGGGGGAATAATTGTTCCTGGCCCGCTAATAATCCTGGCTGGGGTGATGGCCAGCAGATGTATTTCAAGAGCGCAGTCTTTGGTTTTCCCCAGTGGGTTCCTGCGACCACAGTCTTTGGCAATCCGCACGAATCCTCATTCCAGATTTATGGAACTACTTCTGCACCAGTCAGTTATATCTGGGATTTTGAGACCGGTCATCAAGGCTGGACTCATACTAATGGTCAAGCATTTCCGGCTGGTTGGGATGTTCAATGGTCACAACTCCACGCATCCTGGGCTTGTCCTTCACCCGGTGATTCATCTTACTGGATTGATAGTGATGCGGCTGGAACGGTTACCATCAATGACACTGCCTATTCCCCTGCGGTTAGACCTCCAATGAATATGTTTTTATTGAAGTTTGGCTACTCCTTTTACTGGTATAGTGGCGGTTATAGTGAGAAATTGGCGGTTGGTGTGCGGGTATTTACTGGCGGTGCCTGGCAGGCACCTGTTGAACTTCGGAGCTGGCAGAATGCAAGTTCAGGGCCAGCCTGGGACTCAGTAGATGTCTCGGCATATGCAAGTGCTGAATCAATAAGGGTTTATTTTGCCTATACCAATGCTTATTGGGAGTGGTATGCGGCATTTGATAATGTAGAACTTAGAGGGAGCTTACCACATGATGTAGGAACAATAGCAATCGCTGCACCTGGCACCACCGTATTTCCGAATACTGCAATCAATCCAGTTGCTACCTACAAGAATTTTGGTCAAAATAATGAAACCTTTAATTGCTACTTCAAAATAGACTCTTCAGGAACAACCATTTATAATCAATTTATAAATGTTACACTTCCTGCTGGTGAAGATACAACATTGACCTTTCCTACCTGGACAACCGGACCAAACAATGGCATCACCTATAATGTATATGCCTTTACAGCTCTCGGTGGTGATGCAAATCCATCCAATGATACAATTTCAAAAACCACAGTTACTCAATCTTCTTTCTGGAAGATATATTCTAATCCAATGCCTGCACCTAATTATTACCATGCCTGTGTCTATACTGATGTTACTGGTACACCAACAGTCTATTCACTTGGTGGGAATACTGGATCTGCAACCAATGCAATTTATGCGTTTAACTGTACCAATGAAACCTGGACAACACTATCAACAGTTCTAAATCACGCAACCCAGAGATGTGTAGCTGCTGTTGTGGATGGTAAGATCTATGTCATAGGTGGCGGTGATGATAGCTTTAATGCCTTGAACTACAATCAGGAATTTGACCCGGTTGCTGGAACTGTTATTGACCGAGCAAATCTCCCTGTTGGTAGACATTTCCTCGGTGCAGTTGCCTGGCGTGATACCCTGATATATGTAATCGGTGGTCAATCTGGTTCAACTTACTACAACAGCGTTGATATCTATAACCCCGCAAATAATACCTGGACAACTGGAACCAACCTGCCAACCACAAATCGCTCATTCGCAATTGGGATTTCTGGTGATACTATATTTGTTGCGGGTGGTTATAATGGCGATTATGTTACAAATTTATACATTGGCGTGATTAACCCAACCAATCCCCAATCTATCACCTGGTCCCAGGGTCCTAATATTCCGACCGGACCATCAGGCACACCTGGCCGCTCAAGGGTTCAGGGTGCTTGTGTCCTTGGCAAGTTCTACTTCACGGGTGGTGATGACCACGGTGTACCTGCCTACGATACCTGGTATTATGACCCAGCAGATAACCAGTGGCATCAGAGTCTTAATAAACCGACTCCAATTTCTAATGCTCAGAATGCAGTCTATGTTCCAACCTTGAATGGTGGTACATTCTTCTGCCCGGGTGGTTACAATACCGCAAGTGGTACAGCAACTAATGCTACAGAAGGTTTAATTAATCTGGGTGTATATGGAATTTCAGAAAAACCTGATGCACATAAGATTAATTCAACCTTTGGTTTTGCATCCAATATGTCCAATCCAACAAAGGATGCAGTAATTGTTTATACCCTTACGAGAACAACCAATGTTTCTCTTAAAGTTTTTGATGTAACCGGCAAACTTGTTACTACACTTGTCAATGGCATGGAATTAGCAGGTACCAGAAAAATCTCTTGGGATACCAAAAATCTTGCAAACGGGATTTACTTCTTGAAACTTGAAGCAGAAGGTAAGGTCGCGACCCACAAACTTATTCTTGTAAAATAGTTTCTGATCCAGAGATAATGAGCCCCGCTTAAAGCGGGGCTCTTTTTTTAGAAATTAATTTTGTAAATTATATGCAACAGAAGTAGTTATTTTGCAGTATTGATGCCAACTTATTGTTATCCATTGACCGATTATCTTAAATTAGTATAATACTATATGAGCTATTCACGCGTTCATTTATATATATCGGGTCGCGTTCAAGGCGTCTTTTTCAGGGTGCATACACAAGAACTTGCGCAAAGACTGGGTATTACTGGTTGGGTGAAGAATCTTGATGATGGCAGGGTAGAAATCATCGCCGAAGGTAAAGAAACTGACCTGCAAAAACTTATTGACTGGTGCTGGCAGGGACCACCGGGTGCAAGGGTTGATGATGTTGAGATAGTTTATGAGGAGCCAACAAGCGAATTTAGAAGTTTTGATATTAAATACGGTAAATGGTGAAAAACAATGGCATTTGATAAAAATAACATAAAGAATTTTAAACCAAGGTGAGGAGGCTCATTTTTATCCTACTTGACATCAATTGAATATTGGTTAAAATTGACAAATGAAGAAGATATGTGTAAAAATTATTTTATCTTTGTGGTTTTGTTATAGTATTTATGCAAATGACCAGCAAAATAATGTGCAGAACGATACTACGAAAAATGCTAATTTAGAAAAAGAAATCAATCTTGATAAAAGATTGACACCTACAGATAAAATTATAGAATTTATTCCAAATTTTTACCCACAACTCGCTGAACCAACGGTAATCCGGCTGAATATATTTAATCCGCCCCTTCAGACAAAAGAATATGTACCGGGCGGTAATCTTGGAGAAAAGATTGATAGAATTGATAACAAAATTACAAGCGCACATGTTTCTAAGGATACACTTATTAATGGTATATTTCAAAGCATATCCTTGGACAAGAAGATTTACAAACAGGGCGAGATTGCAACACTAAATGTTACGGCAGTTTTGCCCTTAATAAAACCAGAAATAAAATTTTTAAACCGAAATTATAAACTCTATCCTGCAGGAAGAAATATTTATCGGACGGTTCTTGCTGTGCCTATGGACGTAGACACAGGAAGATATTTTATGACTCTACGATATGAAGAAAATGAAGAGAAGAAAAGTTATAAAATACCATTTAAAGTTATCCCTGGTGATTTTGCTGAAGAAGACACCGCACAACTTGATATCCATGTCCTTACCCAGGAAACCCTTGAAATGATGAAGTTTGAAAGTGGTAAATATTTTGCTAAGGCATATACTAAAACTTTTGATACCCTTTTATGTAATGGCGATTTTATCTGGCCCTGTGCTGGTTCAATAACATCAATGTTTGGGATTGCCCGTAAATATAATAATGGCCTTGATAAATGGTCGCATCGGGCAATTGATATCTCCAATGCGGTTGGCACAAAAATATTGGCTGCGAATACTGGTGTTGTAGTGATGGCTCAAGAACTTGAGGGACATGGTAAGAGTATTGTGATTGCCCACGGGCAGGGGATTCATACAGTTTATATCCATCTAAATAAAATCAGTGTTGCTGAAGGGGACACGGTCATCAAGGGGCAGGAGATAGGTGAAATGGGTAAGACCGGTATGTGCACAGGATCAAACTTGCATTTTCAGATTATGGTTAATAAAACACCAACTGATCCAAGGTGCTGGATCCCGGGTGCAAGCAAATTAAAAAAGGGACTTTATGTTAGTCCAGAGGTTGCAAATAAATAAAATTTTTTAAATTTGGTTGTTGACTTCTTTTTGTTTTTAAATATAATCTATTTTTAAGAAAGGAGATTATGGAAAAGGAAGGCAAGATTGATACCATAATTGGCAGGAATACCGTGGTGAATGGTGATTTGAAGATTACAGGTTCTATAAAAATAGATGGAACGGTCGAAGGCAATATTGTAGTGAAAGATAATTTATTTTGCGGCAATACTGGATTTATCAAAGGTAATGTAACTTGTAAATCTGGGGTGATCGGTGGTAAGATTGAGGGCAACATACAATCAGAAGAATTGCTTGAATTCCAGAGCGGTGCCCAGATGTATGGCGATATTATCTGTAAGGGTTTGATAATTCAATCCGGCGTATTCTTTGACGGAAATTGCCGGATGGGACAAAAGACAAAGGAAAAAGATTAAATGTTTATAAAATTTTATGGAACCCGGGGTTCAATCCCGGTCTCGGGTAAGAATACAATAAAATACGGGGGCAATACGACCTGCGTTTATGTAGAGACGAACAACGGCGAGTCAGTAATTATAGATGCGGGTAGCGGAATCAGAGAACTTGGTGTATATTTAATACAGAATAAAAAAAGCGACCTGCATTTGATTTTTACCCATTATCACTGGGACCATATCCAGGGGTTCCCATTCTTTGCACCGGCATATTCAAAGAATACGACTATAAGTATATATGGACCAGAGAATGAGGTTGCAGCAAAGAAAGCACTTTCTTATCAAATGCATATTCCATTCTTTCCAACTATAAAACTGACAGATTTACCTGCAAAATTTACGTTTAAGAAAACGAAGCCTAAGTTTAGAATTGGAAAAATGACGATACAGGTAATCCAGAACAATCATCCTAATTATACATTCGGTTTAAAACTTACTGAAAATAATAAGAGTGTAGTATTTCTTACTGATAATGAATTAAATTCACCAAATCCGCGCACTCCTTATAAAAAATTTATAAAATTTGTAAAAGGTGCTGATGTATTAATACACGACGCCCAGTATGTTGATGAAAACTATCATACCAAGATTGGTTGGGGACATTCTACATTCAATCAGGTGATGCAATTAGCAAAGGATTGTAGAGTTAAAAGAGTATTATTTACCCATCATGACCCATCAAGCAGTGATGATTTTATCAATAATGTACTGGAACAGACAAGAAAAAAATTCCCGGGATATGATATTGATGCGGCATGCACCGGCACTGAAATTAATCTTTAATATTCAAAACAAAGATTTAAAAATTTCCAATAATTTTATAAAACAGGAGGAACTATGATTTCTGATATCGGTTTTGCTGCGGGCAATATATGGAAGAAACTCAAAGAAGAAGGAGAAATGGTAATAACAAGATTGATGAGAAAGTCGGGTTTGCCGATAAATATGTTTTATATGGGGCTCGGATGGCTGGCGCGTGAAGACAAAATAAAATTCAGACGGGAAAGAAGAACTATTTATGTTTCTTTAAAAGAATGAAGATTAGAACCCTTGTTGTTCGCGCAGCAGGAACAAATTGCGACCTTGAGACGGTCTATGCATTTGAACTTGCGGGTGCGCATGCAGAACGCGTTTATATAGATGAGATAAAAAACAAAAATCTTTTGAATTACAAAATCCTTGTATTCCCTGGCGGCTTTACCTATGGGGATGATATAAGTGCTGGAAAGATTCTGGCAAATGAGATAAAATATAAACTCAAAGACAAAATCTTAAAGTTTATTGAAAAAGGCAATCTAATTTTAGGTATATGTAACGGCTTCCAGGTGCTTGTAAAGGCAGGTATACTACCCGGTTTTGATGGTTATTTCATTGAACAGACAGTTAGTTTGATTACCAATGATTCTGAAAGGTTTGAGGACCGTTGGGTAGACTTGAAAGTTTACCCGGAGCGTTCGGTATTCACACGAGGCATAAATAAGATAATTTCATTACCTGTTGCCCATGCCGAAGGTAAATTTGTTGTAAAAAACAGGCAAATTCTAAAGAAAATCGAAGAACAGATTGTATTCCAATATGTAGATGAAAAAGGAAGACTCGGTGGCTATCCATATAATCCCAATGGTTCAGTTATGAATATTGCAGGCATTGCTGATAAGACCGGTAGGATACTTGGATTAATGCCCCATCCTGAGCGTCATATTTCTTATTTACAACACCCACTCCATACAAGAAAGAAACTCAACGAAAAGGGCGATGGGTTTAAAATTTTTGAAAATGCAGTGAATTATTTTAAATAATAATGGAAGGATATATAACTGAACATCCGATATTACAATTCAAAAGGGGTAGAAGAGTAAAATTTTATTTTGAAGACAAAGAACTTGAAGGATATGAGGGACTCCCGATTGCAGCTGCGCTCCACGCTGCAGGAATAAGAATTTTGAGATACTCAGAGAAATACAACAGACCCAGGGGATTCTTCTGTGCAGTCGGCAAATGTTCTTCTTGTCTTATGGAAGTTGATGGCAGAGCAAATGTAATGGTGTGTATGGAACCTTTAAAAGAAGGAATGCGGGTGAGAAGGCAAAAAGGAAAGGGACGGCTGGATGGTTGATATTTGCGTAATAGGCGGTGGTCCTGCTGGTCTGAATGCAGGGATTATTGCAAAAGAACTTGGTGCATCAGTATTAATAATAGATGACAATCCCGTCCTCGGGGGTCAGTTAATAAAACAAACCCATAAGTTCTTCGGTTCAAAAGAACATTATTGCGGCGTCAGGGGAATTGATATTGCAAAAATTCTTAGTGAACATGTTTATCAATTAGGTATTGATGTAATGTTAAATGCTACTGTGATTGGATATTATGACGATGATTCATTGGGAGTTTTGAAAAATGATGAATTGCTTCAGGTGAAGGCAAAGAGCTATGTTTTTGCAACTGGTGCGAGTGAGAATATGCTTGCCTTTGAAAATGCCGACCTGCCTGGAGTATATGGTGCCGGAGCAGTTCAGACCATGATGAATGTTTACGGTGTTGTTCCCGGCAAAAGGGCATTGGTCGTTGGCTCGGGTAATATCGGTTTGATTGTTCCTTACCAACTCCTGCAGGCAGGTGTTGAGGTGGCTGCGATAATTGAAATTTTGCCTAAAATCGGTGGTTACTATGTTCATGCTGCGAAGATAAAAAGGGCAGGTGTGCCTATATTACTGAAACATACGATTATTGAGGCAAGGGGAAAGGATTGTGTAGAATCGGCAGTTATTACCGAAGTCAATGATAAATTTGAATGTATTGGGGGGAAAGAGCAAATCATTGATTGTGATATGATTTTGATTGCGGTTGGTTTATCTCCTCTATGTGAACTATTATATCAAGCAGGCTGTGATATAAGATATGTACCTGATCTGGGGGGTAATGTTCCATATTATAATGAGGACCTCCAGACATCAAGGCCGCATATTTTTGTCGCTGGTGACCTCGCCTCAATAGAAGAGGCTTCAACTGCGATGCTTGAAGGGAAGATTGCTGGTGCCCGTGCGTATGAATATATATATGGTAAGAATAATAGGGCGGAGGAGATTGTTTATAATGCAAAAAAAGAATTAAGGGTCATTCGTGAGTCACCCTTTGAACAACGCATAGTTGAGGGGCATAAAAGACTATTTACCTCATAAAATATTTTTAAAAATCAACATTTAAAATACGGGCTGAAAAATGTTGAATAATTGTCCATTTTTAGAAGATTCAATAAGAAATAGTGTTTGAGCCCATTGACAAAATTAAAAAATGCTTTATAATTGAGCGATGTTAAAAGTCAAATTGAATAATAGTATAATGGAAGTTGAGCCAGGTATTAAGGCGTCGGAATTGATAAAGGATGATGATTGTATTGCGGTACGCATTAATGGTGAATTGAAGGATTTAAGTACTGTAATTGACCAAAACTGTGAAATTGAGCCAGTCAGTTTTAGTGAACCCGATGGTCAGCAGATATTCTGGCATTCAACTTCTCACATAATGGCAATGGCAGTTAAATCATTGTGGCCAGATACGAAACTTGCGATAGGTCCTGCAATTGACCAGGGGTTTTATTATGATTTTGACCGCGCGACTCCTTTCACGAATGAAGAGCTTGCAAAGATTGAAGATAAAATGACAGAAATCATAAAAGAAAATATTCCATTTGAACGGATTGTGATGACTAAGGAAGCAGTGATTGAATTTTTCACGAGGCGCAACGAAAATTATAAGGTTGAACTTGTTAGAGAAATTCCTGATAAAGAAATAAGCTTGTATCGTAATGGAGAGTTTGTTGATCTCTGCCGGGGTCCGCATATTCCGAGAACCGGATTGGTAAAGGCTTTTAAACTCCTGAGCGTTGCCGGTGCATACTGGCGGGGTGATTCTCGTTTGCCAATGCTTTCAAGAATATACGGTATTTCATTCACTTCCCAGGAACAGTTGAAGAGTTATCTGAGAAAACTTGAAGAGGCACAGAAAAGAGACCACAGAAAATTAGGAACTGAACTTGAACTCTTTTCAATATTTGAAGAGGCAGGTGCAGGGCTTGTGTTCTGGCATCCCAAAGGGACTATTATAAGAAAATTGATTGAAGAATACTGGATAAAACAGCATTTAAAGAACGGTTATGAATTGATAATGACCCCGCATATTGCCCGGAGCAATCTCTGGCATATATCAGGACACTATGAATATTACCGTGATAAAATGTTCACTTTACCGGTTGAGAATGAGGAATATGTGCTTAAACCTATGAACTGCCCCGGCCATATATTAATTTATAAATCAAAGGTCAGGAGTTATAAGGAATTACCAATAAAATATGCGGAACTTGCTACGGTTTATAGAAATGAACTGTCAGGGACACTACATGGACTTTTAAGGGTAAGAGGATTTACTCAAGATGATGCTCATATTTTTTGCCGCCCCGACCAGATTGAAGAGGAAGTTGTAAAAATTCTGCAATTGACCCTTACGATATTCAAAAAATTTGGTTTTGAGGATTTCCAGGTGAATCTTTCGGTGCGCGACCCTAAGAATAAAGAGAAATTTATGGGTTCAGATGAAGAATGGGAGAGGGCAGAGAATGGACTTATCTCAGCGTTGAAGAAGGTAAATCTTCAATATAAGGTCCAGATTGGTGAGGCGGTGTTCTATGGCCCAAAGATTGATATCAACATCCTTGATGCAATTGGGCGTGCCTGGCAGGCTACCACGGTTCAGTTTGATTTCAACCTACCGAAAAGGTTTAACATTGAATATATGGATGCAAAAGGTCAGCATAAAGAAGTTGTTGTGATACACAGGGCATTATATGGTTCTCTTGAAAGATTTATTGGAACATTGATTGAACATTATGCCGGTGCATTCCCGCTATGGCTTGCACCGGTCCAGGTCGTTGTGATGCCGATAACGGATAAAGAATCAACTTACGCAAAAGATGTGTATCAGCGGTGTTTGAAACACGGGCTTAGAACCGAATTTAACAGCAAGTCTATGAAGATAAATTATCGTATAAGAGAGGCAGAGGTCAAAAAGATTCCATATATTCTTGTCATCGGTCAAAGAGAAGCTGAGAAGAAGACCATTTCAGTTAGAAAAAGAGGTCGCGGAGACCTTGGTGAAATGAAATTAAAAGATTTTTTTAATTTATGTGATTCAGAACAAGGAGGAGAAGATTAAAAATCTACCAAAGGTTAATAATGAAATAAAGGCAGAAAAGGTAAAACTGGTGGATGAGAACCGCCAATATATGGGCATTTTTGATATTGCAATTGCCCTGCGCATTGCCCGAGAAAGGGGCTTTGACCTGGTTGAGGTTTCTCCAGATGCCCAACCACCGGTTTGCCGTCTGATGGATTTTGGTAAATATGTCTATGAAAAGAAAAGGCAGGAAAGAGAATCAAAAAAACATCAACACCAGACCCAGGTTCGTGAGATGAGATTATCAATGAAGATATCCGAACATGACTATCAGGTGAAGTTGAATAAAATCAAAGAATTTCTGGAAAAAGGTGATAGGGTAAAGGTAAAATTGAGATTAAGGGGAAGGGAATTGCTCCATTCGCACCTGGGTATGAATCTTGTTGAAAGGGTGGTAAATGATTTGAAGGACATAGCCCGTGAAGAATCACCACCCAAACAAGAAGAACAGGTGATAATTGTGACGCTGATTCCTCAAAAAAGGAGAACAGGTAATGAGTAAACTTAAATCAAAAAGGGGTTGGTTAAAAAGGGTAAAGATTAAAAAAAGCGGTAAAATTTTACGTTGGAAATCAGGGAAAAGGCACCTTCTTACCGGAAAAACGCGGAAAAGGAAAAGAAGGCTTTCAAAATTGACCCCTGTATCTAAGGCAGATTTAAAGAAATTTAAAGATTTTAAATAATTAGTGCCGTTTTTAATCACTCGGCACTTGACAGAAATTTTAATTTGGTTATAATATCTGGTAAAGTCTGAATTCTAAAGATTTCAGGCTCTCCATTTTAATATTAAAAGAAAGGAGAAGACGAAATGCCAAGAGTAAAAACCGGACCTTATACGCGAAAGCGCAGAAAGAAATGGTTGAAGGCAGCCCGTGGTTATTGGGGTGGAAAACACCGCCTTTACAAAACTGCAAGGTTGCAGGTGATGAAGGCGTGGCTCTCTGCTTATAGAGAAAGAAAGAAAAAGAAAAGGGTCTTCAGGGCATTATGGATAACGAGGATAAATGCAGCTTTAAGACAACAGGGGTTGAAGTATTCCGAGTTTATTAACTCGTTAAAGAAGAATAATATAGATATTGACCGCAAGACTTTGGCAATGCTTGCCTACGAACATCCTGAAGAATTTAATTCTTTAATTGAAGTTTGTAAAAAAATGAAATAACAGGTGAAGGCATAGATTTATAATATGGAAAAGAAGCTTAGTGAAGTTAAAACAACGATTGAAAACGAGTTGAATAATATTAAAGATGCAAAGACCCTTGAGTCATTCAGGATTCGTTTTCTGGGTAGAAAAGGCATTCTTAATGAACTCATAAAAGAGCTCGTGAATCTTCCAATGGAAGAGAGAAAAAGATTTGGTAACGAGATAAATCTTTTAAAATCCCAACTTACAGAAGTTTTAAATCAGAAACAAAATCAATTTACTAAGGTTCAAACACCAAAGTTTGACCCATTGTTGCCGGGTAGAATGGGATATGTAGGACATAGACATCCTCTTTCATTGATCCAGGACGAAATTGAATCTTTCTTTGAAAACCTCGGTTTTGTTGTGGCATCAGGACCTGAGATTGAATACGATTGGTATAATTTTGAGGCGTTGAATATACCACAAGACCATCCGGCACGGGATAATTTTTCAAGTTTATATATTTCTGATGAATTACTTTTAAGGAGTCATACATCGCCGGTTCAAATCCGAGTCATGGAGAAGATAAAACCACCAATAAAAATAATATGTCCGGGAAGATGCTACAGATTTGATCCTTTTGACCCGAGTCACTCACCGGTATTTCATCAAGTTGAGGTGCTTTATGTTGATAAAGGAGTTTCATTTGGTGAGTTGAAATGGTTGCTCGGTGAATTTGTGAAACATATCTTTGGTCCAAAGACAAAATATGAGCTCCGGCCGAGCTTTTTTCCATTTACCGAGCCTTCGGGTGAACTTGCGATAAGCTGCTCAGTATGCCAGGGGGAAGGCTGTCCGGTCTGCGGGAATACGGGCTGGCTTGAACTCTTGGGATGCGGAATGGTTCATCCTCAGGTCTTAAAGAATGTCAAAATCTCACCGAAAGAATATTCCGGTTATGCACTGGGTATGGGTGTTGAGCGCGTGGCGATCATCAAATATCTAATTGATGACATCAGGGTTTTTTATAATAATGATATGAGATTTCTTGAACAATTTTAACAGGAGTAGTAATGTTAGTGTCAGTTAAATGGCTTGAGGAAATTCTCAATACAAAATTAGAATTGAAATCGCTAAATAAAGTGGCGAATAATCTTGGTTTGGAAATAAGCGAACAACAGAATTTGTGTCCCGGTGATATTGTCATAGGCAAAATCTTGAAGATTATACCCCACCCCACCCTTAAAAATTTGAATATTCTTGATATAAAAACAACAACCCATCAGCAAATAGTCACTTCCGCAACGAATGTTAGATTAAATGACTACATTTTTGTTGTGGCGGCAGGAAAGAAGTTCAAAGACCAGGTCGTTGGTGAAAGAGATTTTGATGGCGTAAAATCAAATGGGATGCTGGTCAGTGAGGAAGAACTTGGTATCGCTGAAAAATCAACAGGGGTTATTGTTTTGGATAAGGGGAAGGAAGGGGCACATTTCAGTGAATATTTTGATGACCTTGTGCTTGATATAAAGGTGGGCACAAATCGTCCTGACCTTTTATCGGTGATTGGACTGGCAAGGGAATTCAGTATTGGTCTCGGGATAAAATTTAGTTTCAAAGACAAAAATCTTGAGCAAATAAACCATACTGACCATTCGCTGATAAAGATACTTGACACTGATGGTTGCCCAAGGTATACAGCAAGGATTTTTGAGGATGTTCGTGTTTCAGATTCACCATTCTCAATTAAATGGCGCCTTTATTGTATGGGTATGAATGCGATAAATAATGTGGTTGATATCACGAACATCAATATGTTGTTATATGGTCAGCCACTCCATCCTTTTGATCTTGATTTGCTTAAATTGCCGGTGATAATTAGGAAGGCACAAAAAAATGAACAATTTGTGACCCTTGAAGGGACGATTTTTAAACTTGATGAAAATGACCTTGTTATTGCTGATAAAAATGGACCGATTGCCCTTGCTGGAATAATCGGGGCGAGGTCTTCCCAAATTACAAATGCAACCAAACGGATTTTGCTTGAGAGTGCATATTTCAATCCGAGAAGAATAGCGCATACAAGAAGAAAACTTGGAATACAGACTGAAGCTTCAATCAGATTTGAAAGGGGTGCGGATTTATCAATGGTTGATGAAGTCTCAAGAATAACCGGTGAAGGGTTCAAAAGTTCTGCTGGGGCAAAAGAGACAAATTTTGTAAGCGTAGGAAAGAAGGCAGGACAAAAGATTGTTTCATTTTCTCTTGGTAGACTTAATACAATACTTTCTTTAAATCTTAAATCCGAGGAGGTAAAAAACCTTCTTGATAAATGTGAGATAAAGGTATCGGGCAAAAATCAGTTGAGGGCAAAGATTCCCCATTATAGATATGACCTCCAGATTGAAGAAGATATCTATGAAGAGGTAGCAAGAATCTATGGTTATATGAATATACCTGATGTCCCACCAGCACGTTGGGGAGTTACAAAAATATATGATAAGGGTAGAAATTTTATAAAATTTCTGAAGTCCTATATGATAGGGCTGGGTTTCAGTGAAACCTATAATCTCTCACTTGTATCCAGCGAAAGACTTGAAAATCTTGGATACAGTGGGTTTGTGAAATTAAAGAACCCGTTGAATGAACGGTTCAATGCATTAAGACCCACTCTATTTCTGGGTCTTCTTGATACAGTCCATTACAATCTTTCAAAGGGTAATTATTCACTTAAACTCTTTGAGGTTGGTAATGTGCTTTTAAATGCCGAGCCATTTGAGGAAAGGAAGCTCGGTGCGATAATGGGTGGTGAACGCTACCCTAATTTCTGGGAAAATACCAATCAGAAACTGAATTACTATGATGCCAAGGGTGTGGTGGAGACGATCTTTGAAGCAATGCGGATAAAAGAAATAGAATTTCAACACCATCAAATAAAAGGGTTCAACCAGTCGGTCAAGATTGTACATTCTGATCGGGAACTTGGTTATTTGGGTGCCATTGATTCAGAAATCTGTGAGCGCGAATTTTATTATTTTGAGATATCAATCGACAGGATACTCTCTCTTGTTAGTGAACCATTCTATAATCCACCTCCAAAGTTCCCCGCGAATATCCGAGACCTCGCATTCCTTTTTGATGAGAACGTAGAAGTGCCGGTGGTAAAGAATTTTATTGTTCGTGTTGCAGGACCGGTATTGGAAAAGGTCATACTTTTTGACTACTATAAGGGGAAAAATCTACCTGAAGGTAAAAAGAATCTTGGTTTCCGACTTTATTTTAAGGCACCGGATAGAACACTTACAGATGAAGAGGTTGATAGATTTATAAACAAAATAATAAATGAAGTAACTATTAACTTCAAAGCAATTTTAAGAACAAAGGAGACAAATTGAACGGGATAGCAAGACTTGAAGAAAAGATAGATAGAATGATTAACTTAATCAATGAACTTAAGCAAAGAATAACTGAACTTGAAGAAGAGAACAGGCAATTGAAAGAGAAAGAAGAAGAAGTTAAGAGAAAGGTTGATGGTTTGATTGAGAAGATAGACACGATGACCCTGTAATATATGGTTATTTTTATTAATAATATTTAGGAGTGAACTTGAAGAAGGGTCATACAAATGAGGTGTTGGTCAATATCTTCGGAAATGACTACAGAATAACATCCGAGGATATTGATGAGGAACGGATTAAGAAGATTGCCGAAATAGTTGATAAAAAAATGAGGGATATTCATCGTGAATTTCCCTTACCGTCAACCACCAAGATCGCAGTTCTTGCCTGTTTGAATCTGGTGGATGAATTTTTGCAAAAAGAAGAACATTTAAATAAAAAAATTTCAGAATTAGAACAGAGGATTAATTCATTAATCCTCAAAATTGACGAGGCTGTTACTTAATTCGTTCCCTGCGATGCTCGTGATGGGCATTAAGTCTTGAGCCAACACCCATCGTTAGGGAGCCAAGTTTGGCTACAGACTTGTCTGTAGTTGACAGGCGCCCACTTTAACCTTGGGTTCAGAGACTTTTTCCCACACGGCAATCGCGGGGACTTTAAAGAAATTACCCAGGGCTGATTAGCTCAGTCCCGGGGAGGAGGTTGTCATGTTAGTGCTAATAATTGCCATAGTTATATTGGCTTTAGAAGCAATTTTTGTTGTTTTCTTTTACCTTAAATACAATCGGGCAAAAATTTTAGGTGCCCAGGAAGAAGCAAGAAAAATAATTGAGGATGCCAGAAAAGAGGCAGAAAATTATCGTAAATCTGCCGAAATCGCCGCTAAAGAACACTGGTATCAAGAAAAATTAAATTTTGAAAAAGAAACTTTGAACCGCCGAAGGGAAATTGAAAAAGCCGAGCGACGGTTATTAGAGAAAGAAAATAGTCTGGAGAGAAGGGAACGATTGATAATTGACAAAGAGAAAGAGCTTATGAATAAAGAGCATAATCTCCAGAATCGGGAAAAGATAATACAGGTAAAATCAGAAAGACTTGATCAGTTAATAAAAGAAGAAACCGAAGCATTACAAAAAATTGCCAATCTTTCAAAAGAAGAAGCCAAATCTTCGTTAATGAAAAATTTAGAGGCAGAGGCAAGACATGAGGCAGCGGCACTACTTAATCGCATAAAAGAAGAGGCACGTCAAAAGGCTGAAGAGACTGCCCGGGAGATCATTCTTCAGGCAATACAGAAGTGTGCGACAAGTCATACAATGGAAACAACTATATCAGTAGTTTCAATCCCTTCGGAAGAAATGAAAGGAAGAATCATCGGTAGAGAAGGTAGAAATATCCGATCATTTGAGAATTTAACCGGGGTTGAAGTAATAATTGATGACTCACCAGAAACGATATCGCTCTCCTGTTTTGATCCAATTAGAAGAGAAGTCGCACGAATTGCAATGTCAAAATTAATTTCGGATGGAAGAATTCATCCCGCACGGATTGAGGAAGTTGTAAAAAGTGCCCAAAAAGAGATAGAAACTATAATAAAAAATACCGGAGAGGAAATCTGTCTTGAATTGGGGATAATCGGTCTTGCCCCAGAACTTGCCCGCCACCTCGGTAAAATGCGTTTCCGTACAAGTTACGGACAGAATCTCATGCAACACTCAAAAGAAGTTGCATACCTTTCTTCACTTATTGCCCAGGAGTTAGGACTTGACCCGATAATTGCCAAGCGGGCAGGGTTACTGCATGATCTGGGGAAGGTTGCAGATATAACAATGGAAGGTCCCCATGCCCAGATCGGAGCCGAGCTTGCTGCGAAATTTAATGAAAGTGAAGTGATTGTCAATGCAATTGCCGCTCATCATGAGGAAGTCGAACCAAATAGCCCTTATGCCTTTATCGTTGAGATAGCGGATTCAATTTCAGGTGCAAGACCTGGAGCCAGAAGGGAAACGATAGAGGCTTATATAAAAAGACTGAAGGCGCTTGAAGATCTCGTCTCTTCTTTCAATGGTGTGGAAAGGGTTTATGCAATTCAGGCGGGTAGAGAAGTTAGGGTAATGGTAAACCCAGGTGTTATTTCTGATACAGAGGTAACAAATATTGCAAACGATATCGCCCGCAGGATTGAAAAAGAGATTCAATATCCAGGTCAAATAAAGGTTACAGTGGTAAGGGAGACACGCGCAACCGAGGTAGCAAAGTAATCTTGACTTTGGGTATTTTTTTATTATAATTGTCTATGACAACAATGAAGGCAGTCGTTAAGACAAAATCTGAGCCGGGTGCAGAATTATTAGATGTTCCAGTCCCAACACCAGGACCCAACGAGGTCCTGGTAAAAGTTTTAGCAACTTCAATCTGCGGGACAGACCTTCATATTTTCCAGTGGAATGATTGGGCACAGAAGCGCATAAGGAAGATACCTCAAATAATGGGTCACGAATTATGCGGTCAGGTGGTTGAGGTTGGTGCGAATGTTCAGAATATAAAGAAAGACGACATTATTTCTGCCGAAACCCATATCGCCTGTGGATATTGTTTTTTATGCCGCAATGGTCTTGCCCATATCTGTGAGAATGTAAAGATATTTGGTGTTGACATAGACGGGGTATTCGCTGAATATGCTGTTGTTCCTGCAAACAATGCCTGGGTCATTGAGGATAAAATTCCAAAAGATTATATATCGGTTATGGAACCTTTAGGTAACGCAATCCACACGGTTCTTGCCGGTGAGATTGCTGGAAATACTGTTTTGATAACCGGTTGTGGTCCGATTGGGTTGATGTCTATCGCAGTTTGTAAAAGCTGTGGTGCCACTAAAATCATTGCGACCGAAGTAAATGAATACAGATTGCATCTTGCTAAAAAACTCGGGGCGGATCTTGTATTGAACCCAAAGAAGAACAAGATCATAGAAACAATTATGCAAAATACGAATGGCAAAGGTGTTGATGTTGTGCTGGAGATGTCGGGCAATCAAAGTGCAATTGCTGAAGGACTTAAGGCTTTGAGACCTGGAGGACAGTTTTCAATCTTGGGGATACCGGACAAACCTTTGAAAATAGATCTTGCGGAGATTGTATTTAAATACTTCACGATACAAGGTATAAATGGAAGATTGATGTTCTCAACCTGGTATAAAACAACGAGATTTCTTGCCTCAGGAAGAATTGATCTTGAACCAATAATTACCCATCGCTTTCGGCTTGAAGAGTTTCAGAAAGGAATGGAATTGATGGAAAGCGGGAATTGCGGTAAAATACTACTATATCCCTGAGATAATGATAAAGGGTATTGGCATTGATCTGATTGAATTGACCCGGTTTTCAAAGGTTTCTGAAGATTTTTTTAATCAAATTTTTACAACCAGCGAATTGGAATCAATTCAAAAAAATCGTATATTTGCAGGCTTAAAGTTTTGCATCAAAGAAGCGATTTTGAAAGCACTTGGCATCGGGCTATATTTTGGATTCTTTTTTAAAAATATAGAATTGAAGAACAAACAAGTAAATGTGACCGAGCCACTTAAAAAATTTATTTCTGATAGTAAAAACTATATACATATTGGAACAGGCAATTCAAAAAAATATGCCTGTGGAATTGCAATAATTGAAGAAAAAACAGGAGGTTGATTAAATGTCCAATATTGGTTCATACGATGAACGATATAAAAATTTTGATTGGAAATTAAGTGAGCAGGAACTTGATTTTGGCAAAAACGGAATGTATAACATCGGTTATTATTGTAGCGATAGGATATGCGAACTCGGTTTGGGCAATAAATTAGGATTGATCTGGCAGGGTTTTAGCGGCGAAATCAGGCATTTCACATACGAAGATATAAGATTAAACAGCAATAAATTTGCCCATTTCCTGACTTCCTTGGGGATAAAAAAAGGTGAACGGGTTTGTATTTTTATGGATCGCATACCAGAATTGTACATATCATTTATTGGCATACTCAAGGCAGGATTTATTGTTCAACCGTTGTTTTCGGCATTTGGTGAAGAGGCATTGTTTACCAGGCTTGATGATGCTAAGACAACCGCAATTTTAACCACACGTAAGCATTTGTCAAAGGTTCGTAAGATTAAAACACAACTTCCGGAATTGAAATACATTATTGTCTTGCACAATGAAGGAAAGCCCCTTGAAGAGAGAGAAATAGCATTCAGTATGGACGATTATCAGCGTGTGGATAAATTTGATATCTATCCTGCGGATAGAGAGACCCCCTCGGTATTACATTATACTTCCGGGACGACAGGAAAGCCCAAGGGCGCATTGCATGTTCATTCTTCTATCATTGCTCAATACATTACCGCAAAATGGGTCCTGGACCTTCAACCGAATGATATATACTGGTGTACCGCAGACCCCGGATGGGTAACAGGTACTTCTTATGGCATAATCGGTCCCTGGTCAAATGGTGTCACCCAGGTTGTCTATGATATTGGTTTCAACACCGAAAAATGGTATGCATTCATTGAGAAACATAAAGTCACGGTATGGTACACCGCACCAACCGCAATCAGACTTTTAATGAAAGAGGGCGAAGAGATTGTGAAGAAATACAATTTGAAATCTTTACGCCATTTAATAAGTGTTGGTGAACCATTGAATGCAGAGGCAGTCATTTGGTCAGAGAAGGTATTTGGTTTACCTTTCCATGATTCATACTGGCAAACCGAAACCGGAGCGATTGTTATATCAAATTATCCGGGTATGAAGATTAAGCCGGGTTCTATGGGTAAGGCATTTCCCGGGATTGTTGCGACGGTAGTGGACCCCAAAAATTACGAGCCGATAAATACGCCGGGTTCAATCGGATTGATTGCATTAAAACCTGGCTGGCCATCAATGATGAGGGCTTACTGGAATAATAAAGAGACTTATGATAAAAAATTTAAAAATAACTGGTATATATGTGGTGACCGTGCATACCTTGATAATGAAGGATATTTCTGGTTTGTGGGAAGGGATGATGATGTAATAAATACCGCTGGACATCTTGTCGGACCATTTGAGATTGAATCTGCACTACTTGAACATCCGGCGGTTGCTGAGTCAGCAGCGGTGGGTAAGCCCGACCCGGTCAATATGGAAGTGGTAAAAGCATTTGTTGCATTAAAACCCGGATACAAACCCAGTAATGAACTTGAACTTGATATAATGAACTTTATCAGGAAGAAACTTTCACCCCTGGCAATGCCACAAGAGATTGAATTTGTGGATTCACTCCCCAAAACAAGGAGTGGCAAAATAATGCGCAGATTATTAAGGGCAAAAGAATGGGGTGAAGAGATAGGTGATATATCAACATTAGAGAATGATTAAAAATTTTTGAAGGAGGAAAAAATGGCAGAAGATTTGAAAAAATTAATAATAGATTATGTGAAAAAAGAGTATCTGGATGAGGATTCAGACCAGGAGATAACGGAAAACACCCCCCTTATATCAAGCGGGATTGTTGATTCCTTTTCAATGGTTTCGCTAAAAACATTCCTTGAGAAAAAATTTAATATAAAGATACCTGATGAAAAGGCGACAACCGAGGCATTTGATACGGTTAATAACATTATTAAACTCCTTGGTGAATTTGTAAAACTTGATGGTTAATGGGGAGGATTAAATGGCCTTCAGCGATAAAGTAAGAGAATTTTTTGCGAATGAACTGAAGGGAATAAGGGAAAAGGGTTTATTTAAGGAAGAAAGGTATATCGCATCTCCACAGTCGGCAGTAATTAAAGTTGAATATCCTACTGGTTCACCACCCAAGGAAGTCTTAAATTTCTGCGCGAATAATTATCTTGGTCTTTCAAGCCATCCTGAAGTTATAAAGGCAGCGCACGAAGGGCTTGAAAATCGTGGTTATGGCATGTCTTCGGTGCGATTTATTTGCGGAACCCAGGATATACACCGACAACTGGAGAAAAAACTTACAGAATTTTTAGGAACTGAAGATACGGTTTTATTCCCATCCTGTATGGATGCCAATGCTGGTGTTTTTGATGTTGTTCTTGATAAAGAAGATGCAATGATTGCAGACCGTCTTGTTCATGCTTCAATCGTTGATGGCATGAAACTCTGTAAGGCCCAATTATATAACTACAAACATTTGAATATGGCACATCTTGAAGAAAAACTTCAGGAAACACAAAATTGTCGGTTCCGTATGATTATCACCGATGGTGTATTTTCTATGGACGGCGATATTGCACCACTTGATAAAATTTGCGAGCTTGCTGAAAAATATGATGCAATGGTAATGGTGGACGATTCACATGCCACTGGTTTTCTTGGTAAGAATGGTAGAGGAACGCATGAGCACTGTGGTGTTGTAGGGAAGATTGATATAATAACCACGACACTGGGAAAGGCAATGGGTGGTGCAAGTGGTGGTTGTGTGAGTGGACGCAAAGAGATAGTTGAAATGTGCAGACAGCGTGCCCGTCCTTATTTATTTTCCAATACAATTCCACCGGTTGTAGTTGCTGCGGCAAATAAAGTGATGGATATCATTGGCAGCACAACCACATTGAGAGATAAACTTGAAGAGAACACAAAATATTTCAGGCAGAAAATGAAAGAGGCAGGATTTGACATTAAAGAAGGAGTCCATCCAATAGTACCGGTGATGCTCTACAATGCAAAACTTGCGCAGGATATGGCAAGAGACCTTTACGATGAAGGTATATATGTTGTTGGATTTTTCTTCCCGGTTGTTCCCCAGGGACAGGCAAGGATAAGGGTTCAGATTTCTGCAGTCCATGAAAAAGAACATCTTGATAAGGCAATTGAGGCATTTAAAAAGGTCGGAGAAAAATACAAAATTCTCGGAAAGAAGAAAGACGAAATAGTCGCAATGTACGGTTTATAAAAAATGCCTAAATACCTAAAAGTCCAAAATGCCTAAAGTTTGGGAAATACCAAAATACCTAAAAATTTAAAATTTTAATGAATAACACTGCAGATGCCATAATAATCGGTGGTGGTATAATCGGTTGTGCTACAGGTTATTATCTCACAAAAAAGGGTTTAAAGGTCTATCTTTTTGAAAAAGAATATCTTACCGCGGGTTCTACAGGCAGGTGTATTGGTGGAATAAGACAGCAGTATTCAACCGAATTGAGTATTAAAGTGGCGATGGAGTCGGTAAAGAAATTTAAAGTAATGGAATATGAACTGGGCGTAGATGTGGAATTTGAACAGGATGGGTATCTGTTTCTGGCGCACAGCGAAGAGAAAGAAAAGACCTATAAACAATTGATAAAATTGCAGAAAAGTATGGGGCTGGATGTAGAGTATGTGGATGTGCCAGCAATAAAAGAAATTGTTCCGGGCATAAATACCGAAGGTCTACTTGGTGGTGCATACTGCCCATCTGACGGTCAGGCAAATCCATTTTTAGTAGTTGATGGATATGCAAGAAAGATAAAGGAAAAAGGGAAGATATTTACCCATTGCGAGATTAAGACAATAAATGTTGAAGGGAATAAGGTTGTTTCAGTTACTGCAATTGATAATGCAAAATATTACGCACCAATTGTAGTAAATGCAACAGGTCCATTCATAAGGGAATTCTCTAAACACCTTGGGCTTGATATTCCGGTATTTCCGGAACGGCATGAATCCTTGATTACCGAACCAATAGAAGTTTTTTTCAAACCAATGATTGTTGATTATCGCCCTGACGGATGTTATTTCCATCAAAAAGCAAAACAGGGCAGTATCATTGGATGTTATACACCGATTCCGAATGTGCCAGGAACGGATGTCCGTTCATCTTTTGAATTTATAAGTGAAATGGGACGGAGGATGGCGCGGTTGATACCAAAACTTGAGAATTTGAAGATAATCAGGCAGTGGGCAGGTAGTTATGAGATGACACCGGATGGAAACCCAATCGTTGATAAGACAGACATTGAAGGATTATGGGTAGTTGGTGGTTTTTGTGGCCATGGATTTATGTTGGGCCCGGAAATAGGATACATAACAGCGGAATTGATCACAACCGGAAAACCCCCTTACGACATCAGTGAATTTGCTTTGAAGAGAGATTTTTCAAGAAAAGAAGTAATGAAATAGAAGTATTTAAATAACTCTTAAAAAATAAGCCTTTAAATAATTGCTTTCAGGAAAATTTAATAATACCGGGTGGTCTTTCGCCTGTTTACCCTGATGAATTATTATAAAATGCTTTTTTGCATCTTTTGCTGCATCGCGGAGCATATTTAAAAATTCCTCGTTGGAGATATGATAGGAACAAGACGAAGTAAATAATATCCCACCTTCATTCAGTAACTTCATTGCCATTAAATTTATTTCTTTATAACCACGAAGTGCCTCAAATTTTTTCTTTTTTGACTTAGTGAAAGAAGGCGGATCAAGGATGATTGTATCAAATTTTTTATTTTCGTTGTAGAATTTGCGCAGAGTTTTGAAGACATCTGCACACTCAAATCTGCATTCAAGATTATTTAAAAGGGCATTCTTTTTTGCGGTCTCAATTGCCTTTTCTGATGAATCAATACCCAGTGCCTTTCCTTTTTTTGATGTATATAAAGAGAATCCACCTGTGTAGCAGAAACAATCAAGTATTTCGCCTGTGGCAAATTCAGCAATTTTCTGCCGATTCTCACGCTGATCAAAAAAGAATCCAGTCTTTTGACCATTTATTATATCTACAAAAAATTTTATTCCATCCTGTTCTATTTCTACAAATTCAGGAATTTTTCCATAAACTATTTTGTTTTCAATGCCAAGTCCCTCAAGTTTGCGCAGATTTTCATCAGATTTTTCATAGATACCTTCGGGATTGAACAATTCTTTCAATGCATTAAATACTAAATCTTTTTGTTTATCCATTCCAAGGCAATTTATTTCAACGACAAAATACTTATTATATTTATCAATTATTAATCCAGGTAATCCATCGCTTTCACTGTATATAAGCCGGTAGCTTTCTCTTAAATCAGAACGAAGTGTCAGCGCATTTTTAATTCTATTCAATAAAAATTCTCTTGAGAAATTCTCTTCTTTTTCAGAAAAAAGTCGGACTGATATTAAAGAATGTGGATTATAAAATCCTGAACCAATAACTTTTTTTCTTTCTTCTACTTTGACTACCTCACCAGGTGAAGGGTCTTCGGTCTTTATTATCTCATTTGAAAATATCCAGGGATGGTTCAGATGGCGTCTATGGACGATAACTTTTTTCACTCAAAAATCCTTTCAATACCATCGGTCTTTACCCAGCCACCAATTCCACCGGGTAACTGGATTAGATAATAGCCATTCCTTTCTTCACGAATCCGTGCTTCGGTTCCATCATGAATTACAAGAATCTCTTTGTATTCATCTCCGGGACCGCTGTATGCCTTTAGCTCGCTAACTACAACAACTGCTGCATTTGAATTCTTTTCAGACTGCCACAAACCTGAACTTATAAGAAAATAGATAAAGAGTAATGAACTGAAAATGCTGAGCCAGAAAAAGACTTTATTTCGATTTATTAAAAATATAGACAAAAAGATTGAAATGAGTAGAAAGGTAATCGCAGAAAGGCCCTTGCTTTCTTTATAAGAAAAATAATGAAAAAATCGGTCCAGAAATTGAAAGAACGGATTGGGTATGGTTGTTATTTTGTCGGGTCTAAAATTTCTTAAAAAATTGATATTATATAATATATCTTCATCCCTTGGATTCAAAAAATATGCCCTTCTATACTGGATAATCGCTTTGCCAAGCCTGCCGGTTTTGAAATATGCATTTCCCAGGTTGTAATATATGTCTTTATTTTTACAAATCTTTAGAGCATTTTCATAACATTCAATCGCAGATTGAAAATTGTTTTCGGCATAATATTTATTCCCAGTATTATATAACTGAACAACTTCAGCAAATGTAGCAAATATCAAAATAATCATAGACTCTCCATAAGTTTCTTTGTCTTCTCAAATAATTCATTCATTGGCAAATCTGTGCTTGAGATTGGAGAATAGGCGATTGTGTCACATTTATTTACTATCTCAAAAAGTTCTTCAATAAGTGCTGATTTCAATCCTTTGTTGAATAGCTCTTGCTTTAACTGGTCGGTTGTAAGGGCACCGGTATCAAGATTGAACCGGTCACCGATATAGTTGATTATTGCCTTTGAAAGTGCACCATAGAAATTTTTCTGGTCATTCTTTTTAAGGTAAACCGCCACTTCCTGAAAACGTTTTTTGAATAGTCTGCCGGACATAAATCTTCTTGCATAGGCGCGGTCCTGCATTAATCTTGACTGATGCCTCTGGTATAGAAAGGCAATCCCAAAAAGAAGGATTGAGATTGGATATAATAAGAGATAAAATTTTGAGGGATTTTCTGATTCGGACTTTATAGTATTTTTATCACATTTGATATACCGTATATCACTTCCTAATATCTTCATTCCGCCCACATCGGTCACAATAGAACCTTTGACTACGCCTGTGGCAATGAATTTCAACTTTTCGCTTTTCAGAACTTCATAGCCCTTTGTCTTAGTATTAAAATACGAAATTTTTATTTCCGGAATTATATGTTCACCATCCATTTGCGGGATTAAAGGGAATCTGAATTCTTTTGTTCCTTTTATTATTTCACTTGATTTATCAAGATTCAATTTTATCTCAGGCTCAAGGATTTTTAAATTGGGAATAGATGGTAGATATGGTTTATCTATAAGTTTTATATTTCCTGTTCCGCTGATTTTTACAATTAAATTTACTGGCTCACCTTGATTTGATGTATCACGGTCAACCCTGACATTCATTGTGAAATTACCAACACCACCACTGAAATCATCGGGCTTGTTTTCTTCAGGCAGGGGACGGACATTTATTGTTATTGGTGGTGAAGCGATCGTAATCCTCTGGGCTGTGCCAAAGAAATCAAAGAAATCCCTTGGTGGTTTTATCACCGTAACAACCATTTCCATCGGGTCAATTGTCAGATTACCAGATGTTATCGGAAATAAAGCAACTGTTTTAAGTAGTGCAGCATAATATGTCTTGCCTTCATATGTTTTTTTCTGATACTTGAGTTGGTCAGCATCATAAATTGCTTCAGACCAGAAACCATTAAAAGAAGGTAATTTTGTGGGATTGAGGTCATCAAGGTTATACCGTGTATATAGATAAAATTCTACATTTATCTGTTCACCTACATATACATCCCTCCTACTGGGCACCGCCATCAGAAATATTCCACCTTCCAGTGAACCGCTTGGTCTCGGTGGTGTTGAGGTTGGTGGTGCAGTAGTTTGGGTTGTCCCTTTAACTATTTCAATTTCAATTGATTGTGTTTCATAGGTCTTTCCTTGATATTCAATCTTGCAGGGACCGATTGTGAATTTTCCAAGTTTTTTAGGGCTGAGTGTATAGATGAATGTGATTGTGGTCTGCTGGGTCATTTTACCGTTGATAAAACTTATATTCGTTGATTGTGAAGATGAACGTCCCAGGATATTGAAATCAGGCAGGTCCGGCAATTTAGGTGACGGGACTCCACCGATGTTCTCTCCGCTTACTGAGACATTAAGTGTAAAAGTTTCGCCCAATCCAACAGTGGTGCGATCAACCGAAGCCACGAAATTTAATTCTGCAGAGAATACATTTAATGGAATTAATAGAAAAATTATCAATAGACAAATTATTTTTTGGAATTTATGATTTTTATATTGTTTGGGATATGGGATATGGGATATGGGATATATGTTCATTTTTACCAATCCTTTTCCACTTTCTCTAACTGGGGTTTAGGTTGTTGCTTTTTTCGCTCTTCTTTCTCTTTATCTTTTAATGCCTCAAGAACACGATTCGCATCTTTTTGTGACATCTCTGGCTTCTGCATCTGCGGCTGGGGCTGTTGTTGTTCCTGCTTTTGTTGCTGTTGTTGCTGTTTCGTAGAATCACCCCGGGATTGATTTTTTAATTGTTCTTTCAATTTCAGACAGAATTCAAGATTTTCCTTTGCTTTGATATCTCTGTTATTTAATAACAATGCAGATTTGTAGGCATTTATTGCTCCATCAAGGTCACCCTGTTTGAATTTACAATTGCCGATATTATAAAATGTATTTGCCTGGAATTTTTTGTCTTTTGTCAATAATCCTAACTCAAATTCACTTATCGCCTCAGGATATTTTTCCATTTTGTATAATGCCCGTCCCATATTATAGTGAATTTTAATATTATCGGGTTCAAGAACCTGTGCCTGTTCATAAGTTTTCAGGGCGTCTTCGTATTTCTGTTTTCTCATCAAACCATTGCCTTTGCGCATCAGCGAACCGACATCAGCATAAAGGGGTAAAAAGAATATTATTAATACTAAGGATACCTTGATTATCAAGTTGGGGTTGAGATGCGGGTTGACATTTGAAATTTGGCATTTGGCATTTGAAATCATACCCACCTTCCTCTCCTATCACTCAAGAAGATACTTAAAAATATAAAGCCAAATGCAAAAATCAGAAAATATTGATATTTTTCTTCTAATTGCACATATTCACCACCACCGAATTCTTTTTTCTTCATCGCATCTAATTCACCAATCAACCTTTCAATATATGGTCCTTCGGTCCTGAAGAATCTTCCATTTGATGCACGGGCAATGAGTAACAATAACCTATCTGCGAGCCTGGTCATAACGATATTCCCATCCTTATCTTTTTTATACACAACCCCACCGGTTGAAGATTCAGGTATAGGTGCACCCTCAGGTGTCCCGATTCCAACAGTAAAAATCTTTATTCCCTGTTCAATCGCCCTGTCTAACGCAGGCATTGGGTCTCCTTCAAGATTATCCCCGTCGGTAAAAAGAATCAATGCCTTATGTGTTTCTTCTTTCGGATTAAACAATGAAGAAGACACTTCAATTGCCCTTGCAATGTTTGTTCCTGGTCTTGGTATCATATTCGGCTCAATTATATCAAGAAATAGTTTAGCGGCATCAATATCAGTTGTCAATGGGCACATCACATAACAATCCCCAGCAAATGCAGTTATGCCGACCTGATGGGTTCCAAGATTATCAAGCAAATAGGCAATATCCTGTTTTGCCCTTTCAATCCTTGATGGTTTAATATCCTGTGCATACATACTCTTTGATGCATCAAGGGCAATTACTATATCAATTCCTTTCCCTTTATATATCTGCAATTTTTCGCCCCATTTTGGGCGGGCAAAACTCACAATTAAAAATGAAACACCGAGTAAGAAAAATATTGATTTCAACAAATACAACTTTGGATTGAATGATTCTATTAAAATCGGTATTAAATTGTTATCAGCAAATTTTTTTAGTGCGTTTCTTTTATAAATGTAGAGCAGAATCAAACCGAGTATCATCGCTGGTATTGAAAAGAATAAATATAAATATCTTGGTTCTGCCCATTTAATCATGGCAGTCTCCTTAGGAAGGTAACTGAAAGAAAAAAAGATGCAAAACAGAGGATAATTGCTGGGAGCATAAATGATTGTGCCTTTTCTGAATAGACAGTATATTTTGATACCTTAAAGGTTGTAGGTTCAAGTTTATCTATCTCATCATAAATAGTCTTTAATGCCTGGGCATCGGTAGCAAGGAATGCCTTGCCTTGCGTCAATACGGATATTTCTTCGAGTGTTTTCATATCAAGGTCAACTTCATCCCGAACATAGACTTTCCCATAGATTGGGTGGTGAACAGGAATTGGCACCGGTCCTTTTGAACCGACACCTATACAATAGACCTTTATATTATGTGCCTGGGCAAGTTTTGCAGCAGTGATAGGGTCAATCTCGCCCGCATTATTTATTCCATCAGTCAGCAGTATCACGATCTTTTCTTTCGCCTTTGAATCCTTCAATCGTGTTACTGCTGTTGCCAGTCCCATTCCAATTGCAGTTCCATCCTGGATTATTCCGTAATCTATTCTATCAAGCAAGTCAAGCAAAATTTTATGGTCGCTTGTGAGTGGACACTGGGTCATTGAAGTCACTGCAAAAATTACCAATCCAATACGGTCGCCGGTTCTTTTTGAGATAAATTCTTTCGCCTTTTCTTTTGCCACATAAAGACGATTTTTGGGGCTGAAATCTTCTGCCTGCATTGACCCGGAGATATCAAGGCAGAGCATAATATCTATTCCCCTGGTTTCACTCTCTTCATATACCCTACCTTTCTGTGGCCGGGCAAGACTTATTACAATGAGAATTAAAATCAGGGTATTCAAAGCAATAGAAAAATATTTGAATATGTTTCCCATTTTATAATTTTTGAAAAAGCCGGTATCAGAAAATTTAATTGCACCCTTTCTTTTTCTTAATTCCCAGTAAATCAATCCAGCAACAGGCAAAAATAGAAGAAAATATAATGGATTGGCAAACCTCATTCCTTTTCTCCTTTATCTTCAGGCATGGTCTTTAAAATAAGTTCTTTAGATTTATTTACAATATCTTCGGTTGCCTCTTGCGGGGGAATAAATTTGGCATATTTTACCATATCTGCATACTGAAATAAGTCACGAAACTCATCTCGCATAGGCAACTTTAAGTTCCTCATACTCTGGACGATTTCAGTCGTAGTCTGTTCAATCGCAGGAAAATTGAATCTCTCTTCAAGATAGCGTTTCAATATTTCGGTCAATGTATAATAGAATTTTTTCACCATTCCCTTATTTATAAAATCTTCTTTGATTAAAGCATCTACCGCATTCAACGCCCTTTCCCAGCAGGGAATTTTCTGTTCTTCAAAAATTCTTTTTTGTTTAAATCTTTTATAAAACTTTGTTCCAAAAAATGCAATCACGCCCGCACAGATAACAATTATTAGAAATATTACTGGCAATGGATTGGGAAATTCTATCATTTCTTTTATATCATTTATATCTTTCATCCCTTCGGGGAGAACGCTTGCAATCTTTATATCAACTGGATTTGTCTGGATTGTATCAATATTTGAATTTTCTTTTAAAAGGAATTTTAATGGCGGGAATTTTAATTCACCGGTATTGAATGCTGAAACCCGAAGACGATAATAATGCCTTGCTATTCCTTTTTCCTGCATTATTTTATGCTTCTGGTCAATTATTGCAAATGGCCCAATAGAATCAACAAACGGTTCAGAAATATTTTTATTTGCAGGTATAGAGACTACAACAGCTATTTCAAATGGGTCTCCGATAGTAAGTTTTTTATTAATAAATTCCTTTCCAAGTTCCGCCTTCAATTCTATTTGTAGGAATAGTAAAAGCAATAGTATCATAAATCTAATTTGCCTTTTGCCCTTTCTACTGACTTTTTGCCTTTTACTGCCCTATTTAGCCTTTTCATCGTATTTTTATCTGTACCTTCTTGCCCTTTCTTCAAAGAATTTGTGGAGTTTCGGGGTGAAGTCTTCAGAAGTTTTCAAGTCAATATAATCAATCCCGATTGATTTTAACAATCGCTCGTGCTCGGATGATTTTTTAAGAGTAAAATTTTTATATTGTTCAATAAGTTTGGCGTCATTTGTATTTATAGTTATCAGCTCCCCGGTTTCCAGGTCTTCAAATTCAACAATGCCCAATTTGGGAATCTCCTCTTCTTTCGGGTCTGTGATTTTTATTACAACAAGATCATGTTTTTTTGCTACAACACCCATTGGAATGCGTATTTTTTGAGGTTCAAAACCAGAACCGATAAAATCACTGATAAAGAACACAATCGCCTTATGCCTCAGGATATGCATTAAAAATTCAATTGCCTGAATCGGGTCGGTGCCTCTATGCTCGGGCTGGAAATATAATATATCGCGTATGAGCCTCAACACATGGAATCTTCCCTTTTTGGGTGGAATATATTTTTCCACCCGGTCAGTGAAGAACAATAATCCTACTTTGTCATTATTTCGGACTGCAGAAAATGCCAAAGTCGCCGCAACCATCGCTGCCTGCTCAATCTTCAATTGATTCTTTGTTCCGAAATGGCTTGAGCCGGAGGCGTCTACGCACAATATCACGGTGAGTTCGCGTTCTTCAACGAATTTTTTTACATAGGGTCTGCCCATTCTTGCGGTTAATTTCCAGTCAATTGAGCGGACATCATCACCAGGTAGATATTCACGCACATCAACGAATTCTATTCCGGTTCCTTTAAAAGAAGATTTGTATTCACCCGCAAATGTGGTATTTACAAGTTTCTTTGTGCGGATTTCAATCTCACGAATCTTTTTTATAAAATCAGCGGGTATCATTTATGGGACTTCAACACCAGCAAGGATTTTCTGAACGATATCGTCAGTTGTAATTTCTTCTGCTTCAGCTTCATAGGTAAGAATTATTCGGTGTCTTAATACATCAGGTGCAAGCTCTTTTATGTCCTCAGGTATAACGAATCCCCTTCTCTTTAGAAATGCCATTGCCCGGGCTGTGGTCGTCAAATAGATTGACGCACGAGGTGATGCACCATAACGAATCATGCCTTTCAATTCGTTAAGGTTATATTTTTCAGGTTCTCTTGTTGCAAAGACTAAGTCAACTATATAATCTTTTATTTTTTTATCTACATAAATCTTTTTGCACAATTCCCTTGCCTTTATAATTGTCGCAGGGTCAACAACCGGTTTTATCTCCGGCTCACCACTTACCGCAATTCGTTCAACAATTTCTTTTTCTTCTTCTTTTGAAGGATAGGTTATTTTGACCTTTAACAAGAATCTATCAACCTGTGCCTCGGGTAGGGGATAGGTACCTTCTTGTTCAATCGGGTTCTGGGTAGCGAGAACTAAGAATGGGTCATCAAGTTTGTATGTTTCTTCACCTATCGTTACCTGCCTTTCCTGCATTGCTTCAAGGAGTGCACTCTGAACCTTGGGCGGAGTGCGGTTTATTTCATCAGCAAGGATAATATTTGCAAATATCGGACCCTTACTAACGGTAAATTCTCCAGTGCGCTGATTATAAATTAAAGTTCCAGTAATATCTGCGGGCAGTAAATCCGGTGTGAATTGAATGCGCTGGAATTTCGCCTTTATTGCTTTAGCAAGGGTGCGGACTGCATAAGTCTTTGCCAGGCCGGGTACACCTTCTATCAGGATATGTCCATTTGCCAGAAGTCCGATTAGCAATCTGTTAACAAGATTACCCTGTCCAACAATCGCCTTGTTTATTTCTGATGTTAATGTCTGCACAAAAAGGCTTTCTTTTTCTATCTCCTCATTTATCTGCTTTATATCGTCCTTCACTTCCATATCATAACCCCCTTATTTCCAATATTTTTTGAAAAAATAATTTTTCAACTTGACTCAAAAAATATTAAACAAATGTAGGGCAAACCTTAAGGTTTGCTTTAATGTTTTATTTTATACTATTATATGACAACCAAATGTTATTAAGGTTTAGTCAAAAAAAAGGCGGATGCCCTACAGCATCCGCCTCTATTAGGAGAAATCGTATTCAACTATCTTATGACAATCTTCCCTGTCTTTTCTGTATTAAGTGATATGAATCTGTAGAGATAAACCCCGGAATTGACCTTTTGACCTGTTTGATTTTTCAGATCCCATTCTATTGTTTGTTTATTTCCTGATGAATATCCTTTTATTTCTCGGACCTTTCTGCCCGTAACATCAAAGATTGAAATGGTGTATGCTTCCCCTTTATTCAGGGTGAAGGTGAATTTGGTATGGTCAACACATGGATTGGGAACGGGTGAAATAGTGAGCATTACTGGTTTTTGTGAAATATCTTCCTCAACCGCAGTCAAATCTGTAACTTTAATCATTCCACCCTGCCAGATATCTCTTGTTGAGTCAGGCAATAAAACTGTGCTTTGAATCCAGGCGACGATTTCACACCGGTTTGCATTCCAGCCTGATTGGACAGTAAAATTTCGGCTAACAATCACAGATTCACCGGGGGCAATCGTTACCGCTGTTCCACCGGTATCCGGTAGATAATCCCTTGCCACATGGTTATGCCATAGGTCGCCGTTGGGAGCGGAATAGTATAGGCTATCCTCTGTGAGAACAAAACGGACACGTCCTGTAACCGTTGCTGTTGTATCGCTCTTAAATTTTACATAGACTGTTCCATTTCCTGTTCCCTGATTGTATGTTCCCCACATTGTGCAGAAAAATGGTGCAGGACGGTTCATTTCGGCGACTATCTTCGATTGCCAGGTGCTATAAGAATAACTGCCGTGCGGGTCGCCATCATACCAGAGCCATGGTGTTGCATAATACCAGGTACCTCCAGAATAGTAGGGCGGTGGATAAGACCGCCACCTCTGGTATGCTTCAGCAGAATATAAAGGATACGAAGAACTTACATGATTTTCTATTACTGCTACCCTGCCTGGATAGTTTATTGCAATCTGTGCCAGTGTCCCACTGGCTGGATTACAGGAAGCTCAGCCTTCTGAATACATCTCTTCGCAGACTACGACTCTTTGAGCAGAGAAGCCGAGTCCAGCGAATACAACCATCATAAAAAGACTTAATGGTATTAATTTTTGTGGCTTCATTTGACCTCCTTTCTATTATATATTATAACTTATTCTTCAAAAAAATCAAGTGTTAGTGTTCGTATATCATTTTTGTTAACTTCGCCAATTTGTGTCCGTATAATTCACAACTCGTCAGAACTTTTTTGTCGGGCTTTTCAATTGCCGCTGGTCCATAATGATATGAACCTGATTCACCCATTATAATCATTCCATGAATCAGAAATGCTTCAAGGATGCTTAATATTGTTGTTTCAGCACCACCAGCAATTCCACCACAGGAAGTGAATGCCCCGCCGACCTTACCTGATAAACGACCATGGTATCTTACACTCTCATCAATAAATTTTTTCATCTCACCTGCCATTAATCCGTAATAGGTTGGTGAACCGAGAACGATCAAATTATATTTTAGTAAGTCCTTTGGTTTTATCTTATTTAAAGGGAGCAAATCAACCTCTATTTCTTCTTTTTTTATTCCCCGGGCAATTGCCTCCGCCATTTTCTTGGTATTGCCCGTGCGTGAATAATAGCTGACAAGTGCTTTAAGCATAAGACCTCCTTTTATAAACACCAAAATACCTAAACACCTAAATGCCTAAAAATAAAAGGAATATTATGCTTATAATTAAACAATAAAATCCAAAAAGATAGAACCATTTTTGGACAAGAGACCGAAGAATTTTCAAGGCAATATAGCCAGCAATAAAACTTATGAAGATTCCTACAATGATTTCTGCTGGATTTGGAAGATTTGTAATTTCTTTGAATTCAAGGAGATTTGCACCAAATACCGCGGGTAAAGATAGTAAAAAGGAAAAACGGAATGCCTCGTCTGGTTTGACATTTGCATATAGTCCAGTTGAAATTGTTAATCCGGAACGTGATAGCCCAGGAAAGACTGCAAACATCTGTCCGATGCCAATCAGTATTGTACTTAAAATTGAAATCTTTTTTTCACCTTTTCTTATAATTGAAGTAAGTAAGATAATGACCCCGGTTATACCTAAAAATATAATCACCAATTTTACATCTGTAAATGTGGACTCTATAAAATTCCTGAAAAAGAATGCAAAAAAGACAATTGGAATATTACCGATGATAATAAATAATGTATAATTTATCGCTTTTGGTTGTTTTTTAAATAAGCCCGCAAGAATTTCAAAAATTTCTTTTTTGAAAAAAATGATTGTAGCAAGGAATGTGCCAAGATGCAAAAATGCAGTGATAGAAACTGGTTCTTCCATACCCATAAAATTCTCAATTATTGCTAAATGTCCGGAACTGGATATTGGAAGAAATTCAGTCAAACCCTGGATGATACCTAAAAATATAATTTTAATCATCCTATAATGAATGCTATAAGTCCAGCAAGCATAATTATCTTCAGAAGATTGCTGGCAAGGATATTATTACGGAATTTTGTCATTGCGAATATGATCAATGGTATTGCTACGAAAAGAATGACAATTAGATATTTTATGTTTAGAAATCCTAATGCGTATGGTGTTGGTGATAAAAATAATAATATAATAAGAAAGATAAGTGCGATCTGTCTTGCCTTTTCTTCACCATACATTATGGGTAGTGAAACAATCCCGATTGCACGATCACCTTTGATATCAATAATGTCTTTAATTATTTCTCTGGGGGTGTGTATCAATAAGGCAAAGAATGCTGGAATTAAGGAAAAAATATTATCAGTAATAAATCCACCAAAGATAAAGCTCAATCCTGCAGTTACTGCTACTACAATATTTGCCACCGGGGTTTTTTTGAAATACATTGAATAAAAAAGCAGGAGTAAAATAGTGAGGATAACAAGAAAGAATGGTTTTAACCCAAGAAAAAAAGAAACTATCAAAGGAATAATGCTAAAAAAAATTGCCATAAAAACCGCAATATTTTTTTTGACCTTTCCTGACACAAGTGGTCTCTTTGGATTATTAATTTTATCTATTTCAATGTCCATTATATCATTTATAATATTACCATAGGCACAAACCATAAAACCTATTATGCCGGCTAAAAAAATTCTATAATTAATGATTATTTCTTTTCCAACCCAGGCTCCGCATAAAACAGAGATAAAAGTAATGAAACAATTGATCGGTCTTATAATTGAAATTAACCCCACATCTTATTCTATTTACTTTTGTATTCTTTGTCAAGATTACCCGGAAAGCGTGGCAATCCTTGTTACCAGTTTGTCAAAATCATTGTCACCAAACGCTCTGCAGCTTTCTTGACGGCATCCCTTACGCCTGCATCTTCATCAGAAGTGTAGGTTGCCCATTCTGAAACATCACCCTGCCAGAAGATTGTATTTTTTACCTGGTCAAGACAGACTATAGAAAATCTGATTGTAACTTTATATTGAGATACATTGAGCGCACCGGTATAAACATAAGGTTCTTTTGAAAAACCCGTGACTTTGCCACTGATTACGATATCTGCCTGGTCTTCGCTGACGATTTTCAGATTTGAATTTTTACGAAATGCTTCAATCGTTGATTCGGTAGCAATCTCACCAAGCCCTGTTTTGTAGGTCTGATTTTCGAAAATCTTTATATGAACCTTATGTATATATCCAGGCAATAAAGAGCGAGTGGAATAACCACAGCAATTAGAGATTAAAAAATAAGGAATGATGGGTAAGAAGAAAAATATTTTGCAGTATCGTCGCATTGGGACTTGCAGGAAATTTAATCTTTTCATATTTGTTTTCATTTTAATTGCTCCAGTCTTTTTTGGGCTTCAGTAGCCCATACATTACCTGCTTCAAATTCTTTTATGATTCTTTTATATGTATTTTGTGCTTCTTTTATTTCATCCATCATTTCAAGGGCAATTCCAACCTTAAATAATGCGGTTGGATACCACATCTGGTCTTTTTTGAAATCACTAACAATCTTCTGATAATGGTATATTGCATGCGTAAATTCTCCTTTGCCAAGATATGCCTCGCCGAGCCAGTAATGATAATCAATAGACGATTTCAAACTGGCAGCCATTTTTAAATACTTAATTGCGTTGTTTACATTAGCGTTCCGTAGATATGCATAACCAATTTCAAAATAGTATTCTGCTTTTAATGAATCGGGGCAGATTTCAAGAATTTTTTTGCTGGTTTCTATTAAATCAATCCAGCGCTCTGATTTTTTCAGGGCTACAATCTGATTTTTTAAGGCATCAAACCTCAATTCAGAATCGACTGATGCAAGATTATAATAATGAGCTGAAGAATCAAAATTTTGGTTTAGATATTTTATTGTTCCCATTTTAAATAGTGCAGAATAGTAATATTCACCATTTATATATTTTTTAATAAATTCGGCAAGACGTGCTTCAGCAAGTTTATAGTCGCCATCACGAAATGGAATGAATCCTGCATAATAATTAAATGTTTCTTCTCCGGCATATTCAGAAAACCCAACAAGAGAATCAATTAAATTTTGGGCTTTTGTCAAATTATTATTTTCCATTAGGTTTTGAAGATAGGCATAATAAAATTCCTTGTCTAATTTTCCGAATATCTTGATATATAATGATTCAGCGATAATCTTTTTACCCGTATGGATAAGGCTTAAAAGATAATACTGGGTCAATGTTGTATCAGTAATAAATGCGTCCGGTTTAAATTTTGAAATAACTGAATATTTTTTTTGTTTAAATTCATATTTTATGAAATTGCGGAAACTTTTGATTCTAATTAACGAATCATTGGCTGTCTTAAATAATTCTTCATAAGTAGATTCAGGATTGAAATTGTTATATTCGAGACATTCCGCATAGATAAACTTATGATAATCGTCATTAAATGATGATAACAAAAGGTCTTTTAATGCATCGCGGTAATTTTTCTCGTTATATAATTTTAACGCCCTTATTATACGGGCAAATTTTTTTGTCTCGGAAAATTTCAAATATTCGCTTATAATATCATATGCTTCATTAAATTTCTCTTTTTTCAAAAGAATTTCACAGTAAATAGAATCAAGATAAAAATTTTTTTTATAGTTTTTCCTTAAAAAAGAAATCTTATTTTCAATATCAACGGTATCATTCAAGAGAAAGCCAGTACTTTCGGGTTTTGAAAGCAATCCGGGACTAATATGTTGGATATTTAAAAATTTCTGAATTAGCTTTATGTCTGTGTAGTCTTCAATATTTATACTATCAGGCAACTGGTTTTTCAAAAAGATACTTAAAATTTTTCTTTTTTCTTTAAATTTTTCTTTTCCCTCTAAACGGCTGAATATTTCAGGTAGGTCTTTTTGATTGAAATCAAGACAAAATTTTGCCCAGATATATAGATAATCATCTGGAATTTCTCCAATTTTTATACTTTGATACTCATTATAACCACTCAATGTATCGCCTATTAACAAATAATTTTCAATGAGATATATCTTTCCTTTTATTCCTTTAATTTCTTTAAAAATTCTGATTCTTTCATCAAGGTTTTCTAATTTTAAAGCCTTTAAAATCTTTAAAGAATCATTGCTCGGTAATAATTGCAGGAGTTCGTCAATAAAAAATCCTTCTGTTCCAAGATTGAGTGCGATATTATTTAGAAAATTTGTATCGACCTTAAGATAATCATATTTTTTTATGTAATCAAACGCAAGATGATATGTTTTTTTCTCTATAAGTTTCTTGATTAAAAGATTGAAAATTTCATCCCTTTTTTGATGGAATTTGAAGGATTTTAGATAATTGTTACTCAAAAAGAAGAAATTGGTAAAATCATCTTTTTTATCATAGATTTTTAATAAATAATAATTTGCATCAGGGGTTAGTGTATCTTGGGGATTTTCATTAATAAAATTTTCAAAAAATATCTGGGCAATTGTATTATTTCCGTTTTCATAATTTTTTAGTGCCGTTAGGAAATCATTGGATGCACGAAGGAATTTTGATTGAGCGAAGATAAAACATAAAAGGCAAGAATAGAATATGGCTTTCAATCTGAAATCAGAGGTTTTTTTCATTATACACATCCATTAAGATCTTCTCCATTGATTCCGCAGACCGGTCCCAAGAGAAATTTTTTGCCCACTCTATTGCCGCATTAGAAAATTTTTGCCATTTTGTATCATCAATTATCATATCTTTAATTTTTGCGGCAAGTTCTTTTATGTTCCCATATTCATATAGATAGCCAGTCTTTTCGTTGACCACTGTTTCTTTCAGGCCTGGTGAATTAGCACAGATTACTGGTGTTCCGCAAGCCTGTGCCTCTATGGCGGTCAGCCCCCAGCCCTCTTTTACGGAGGGTTGGACAACAACTCTTGCCTTCTGATATGTTTCATACTTTTCTTTTTCACTGACAAAACCCTTGAAATCAACTTCCAATCTCAATTCATCTGCAAGATTTTTTAATTCCTCTAATGCATCTCCATCACCAACGATTGCAAGTTTTACGGGTATCTCATTTTTTATTAAATTTATCGCCTTCAAAAGATGGTCTATAGATTTATATTTTTTTATTCTCCCTACATAAAGGACGAGATTTTTATCTCTTTTAATACTGCAATCTTTTTCTACGGTGGGTATTCCGCTATAAACTACTGAAATCTTTTGCTTTATTCCCATTCTCTTTATATCACTCGCAGTGCTTTGAGATATGGAAATAAAATGCGAATGGCGATAGAATACAGAAATCAAACTTTCGGTTATGTAAACATAACTCGCAAAAAGGAAATTTGTTTCCCGGTAAATCGTTTCTCTAAATAAATGCATAATCATTATTAAATTTTTCTTTCTGGTGAAAACCGGAGAATAGAATGGTATTTTATTCTGGTCATCAATTATGATATCAATCTTTTTGTTTCTTAAGATTGCACGCATGGCGAACGGAACAAAAAAATTGAAATTAAATCTTTTGCCAATACGAATAACTTCAAAATTATCAAGAATTTCATATCTTTTCTGCCCGGGTCCCCTGCTGCATAGTAAAAAAACTTTATGTCCCTTATTAGCCAGACGGTTAAATATTTCGTAGAGATAAACTTCTGCTCCACCAGCATAAGGATTTTTCCAATCCTGCCAGTTAATGATTAGAATGTTCATATTCTTGAAGAGTTACGAAGTATGGATTTTCGCCCGCCAGTAATTCAATAAATCTTCAATAGTTTTCTCAAAAGATATTTTAGGTGACCAACCTGTCAATTGAGAAAATTTTTCACCATTTCCTGTAAGAACTGAAATATCACTTTTACGCAGACGCGACGGATCCACCTTTACTTCAAAATCAGTCTTTGCAAATCTTTTAAATAAATCAATGGCTTCTTTTAGAGTATGAGATTTATTTGATGAGATATTGCAGACCTCGTCAGGAATAAATTTTTCGATTGCAAGTTTGTAGGCATTGACCACATCGCTAACATTCATAAATTCTCTCTTTATCTCAATATTTCCAACTTCAATCAAAGGTGCTTTTTTACCGCGCTCTATTTCCACAATCTGTCGGGCAATAGAAGGTAATACAAAATCATCGGATTGTCCCGGTCCTGTATGATTAAAAGGTCTTAATATCATTACATCTATATTATGCCCTGCATAATCCTTACATATCAATTCACAGGCATATTTACTTACTGCATATGGATTTTTTAAGACGATTGGCGCATCTTCTTTCAGCCCTTCACCACCGCCGTAAACCTCGCATGTTGATACAAAAATAAATTTTATTTTTTTGTTTAACAGCGAGGCGGATTCAAGAAGATTTACTGTGCCAATTATATTTGTGTTATAGGCAAAAGGGCGGTCAATAAAAGATTTTGCAACCGAGCTTACTGCAGCAAGATGGAATATAATATCAGGATTATGGGATTTGAATACTTCGCGAACCATATCAAGATTCATTATATCAAGATCGATATATTTACCATGTTTCGGTTTTAACGGTGGATAACAGGTGGGAATGACCATATCAAGAGTTTCTTTTAAAACTTTAATGAGATGAGAACCGACAAAGCCTTCAGCCCCGGTTACAAGAATCCTATTCATAAAATTTTTGAACGCCAGTAATCAAGTAAGTCTTGCAGGGTCTTATCAAATGGTATCTCGGGTTGCCAGCCAGTGGCGTTTCTGAATTTTTCATTGGAGCCAATCAATAATTCCACATCCGATGGTCGCATACGAGATGGATCTTGAACAATCTTCAGGTTTAGATTTGCCATTGCAATCAATTTATTAAGAAGTTCTTTTATTTTTATCCCTTTACCTGATGCGATATTATAAACTTCTCCCGGTGTCCCTTTTTTTAACGAAAGAAAATAAGCACGGACTACATCGCGCACATCAAGAAAATCTCTTACTGCCTCAAGATTGCCAACATAAATGACGGGCTCTCTCTTTTTCTTCTCAATCTCAACGACCTGACGGGCAAAGTTTGAACTGACAAATACTTCACCCCTGCGTGGTCCTGTATGATTGAACGCCCGCGTTCTGACAATCTTTATTCCATAACTTTTATAATATTGATAACCAAGCATATCTTGTGCAATCTTACTTACGGCGTATGGACTCAATGGCCTCAAAGGATTTGTTTCTTTAATTGGAATTTCTTCTGGATAAACCATTCCATATTCTTCACTTGAGCCTGCAATATGAATTAATGGGTCAATTTTTAGCTCGCGTACCGCTTCAAAGATGTTCAATTCACCGATGATGTTCGTGGTCATAGTTTCTGAAGGTGCACGCCACGAAAACGGCACATAGCTCTGGGCAGCAAGGTGAAATATGTAGTCGGGTTTACTCTCAATCAGCGCATACTTTACTGCAGATGCATCCCTGATATCACATTCAAAAAGTTTGATTTTATCAAGAATATGAACTATATTTTCCAGGCGTGAGCGCCACTTAATTGTGCCAAAAACTTCAAAATTCAAAGACAAAAGATATTCAGCAAGATGGCTCCCTGCAAACCCGGAAATACCTGTGATAAGTGCTCTCATAAACCTCCTTTTTTTTCAACTTTTGCTGGCAAATATGCCATCGGATCAACAGGCTGTCCTTTAAATATAACTTCATAATGGAGGTGGGGTGATGTGGATTTACCAGTAGAGCCGAGTAATCCAATAATTTTACCCCCTGTTACTATATCTCCATATTTTACAAGTATTGAGTGTAGATGGCCATAAAATGTTTTATAATTTGTACCGTGTTCAATAATGACATAATTTCCGTATAATGTATCCCAGCCAACAGAGACAACTTTGCCGTTACCCGCCGCAATTATCGGTGAATAAGAAGGAGCAGCAATATCAATCCCTTTGTGTGTTTCATCAAATTTTTTTGATATTTGTCCAATAACTGGTAAAAGCGAAGGTAAATTTTCTACGGACTCTTCTTCACTTAAATCTTTTTCAAAGTTGCTCTCAACTTTATCCGTAACCGGGGTCACCGGTGATGGGGTTTTTTCAATACCCAACATATTCTTAATTCTCTGGTTTTCTGCTTCACTAAGTTCTAATTTTTTTTTGATTGCTTCAAGTTTGCTGAATTCTTTTTCCATTTCAGACAGGCGTCTTTTTAATAATTCAAGTTCAATCATCCTATATGACAAGGTGCCATATTTTATCAGTCCGAAAACGAGAAAAATCACTACGATAAAAAAGAGTATTGAGACAGTGAAAAAAAGCTTTTTAGATAAAAAAATATGGCGAGAAGCCGATGAATCTGTAGAGGTAAAGACGATTGAAAATCCTTTTTTCATTAATCACTCGAAACCCTGTTCAGCACATAAAACTAAAAGTGCAACCGTTGCATTCACATCATTTATATCACAGACCTCATTGGGTGAGTGAATATATCTCGTGGGGATAGAAAGGACGCCACTTTGAACACCTTCTCTAATTACCTGTATCATTGCAGCATCGGTTGTTCCTCTTTCAAGAATCTCCAGTTGATGTGGAATTTTTAATCTCCGGGCATAGGAAATCAATTTGTCTTTTATAAAAGGATGGGCAATAAATGCACTATCCATAACTTTAATTGCTACCCCGTTTCCCATTTCTACTGCCATACGGGATGATTCAGGCGTGTCGCCGGTCGCGGTTACATCTACTGCAATGGCATAATCAGGATTGATACCATAGGCACTTGTTCTTGCACCACGCAATCCTACTTCTTCCTGGGTTGAAAACACAAAATATAATTCCATTTTATTATTTTTGATTTTTTTCATTGCCTCAATCAAACAATAACACCCGATGCGGTCATCAAGTGCCTTGGAAACTATCTTGTTATTCATAATCACAGTCTCCTGGTAAAATGATGCAATATCACCAATTTTTATGAGTTTTTCTGCTTCTTTTTTATCACTGACGCCGATATCAATATAATAATTATCAATTCCTGGTGGTTTAGGAGTTTCAGGCTTTGTTTCAACTCCAATGACACCAATTACTCCATTTTCAAAAAGCACACGATGGTGCATAATTTTTTCTGGAAAGATACCACCTACACTTGCAAATCTAAGAAATCCTTTATTATCAATGTGTTTTACGATCATTCCTATTTCGTCCATATGAGCGCAGAACATTAATTTTTTTGTGTTCTTTTTATTTTTTGCGGGTATTTGGGCAATTAAATTGCCCAGGGCATCAGTCTTTATATCATTGCAGTATTTCTTTATTTCAGTTCTGATTAAAAAACGAATTTTTTCTTCCCTTCCAGATGGTCCATAAATTTCAGTAAGATTCTTGATTAACTCCATTTTGCTCCTTTTAAAATCGTATTCATTGTTAAAGATAATAATTTAATGACATTTTTTATGTCTTTTATTGATGCAATGGAAATGGGCGAATGTATGTATCGTGCAGGTGTGGAAATGACCGCGGAAGGGATGCCTTCTTTTGTTATATGCATCACACCTGCATCTGTCCCACCTATCATTGGTTGCTTATACTGAAAAGGAATGCGATATTTTTTTGCCGTGGTCTCAAACAACTTTAAGAGGTTTCTATCACACAGAATTGTTGCATCAGCAATTGTCAATGCAGGTCCTCTGCCAATGGCCGGATATTGAGGTATATCCTTTTTTTCAGGTAATTCGCCGGAGCCGGTTGTATCTACAGCGATTGCGATATCAGGATTTATACGGTATGCAACAATTCTTGCACCACGCAATCCAACTTCTTCCTGCACTGTGAATGCATAATAGGCGGGGATATCGGTCTTTTTTATTAAATCCATTAAAATATAACAACCGAGACGATTATCAAATGCCTTACCATAAATGATGTCGCCATCTTTTTTGAATTTTGTATCAAATGTTGCCATATCGCCTATTTGAATGAATTTTTCTACTTCTTCACGAGAATTTGCGCCTATATCAATGAAGAGCTCTTTGACTTCTGGCACTTTGTCAGTCTCACCTCGTTGAGTAAGATGGATTGGTTTGTGACCTATAACACCAGGTATTTTCTTTTCACCAATTATTACTTTTTTCGCAAGTATCGTCTGGCTTCTCAGACCGATAGTTTTGAATCTTAAAAGTCCATTTTTCTCAATATTTGTAATCATCATTCCGACCTCATCCATATGGGCAGCAAGAAGTATCTTCGTTTTGTTTATTTTTCCCTTCCGGACGATTAGATTGCCGTAATTGTCTTCAATTAATTCATCTACATATTGATAAATATTCTCTTTAATAAAAGAACGAATTCTATCTTCATCACCACTTACACCACTTATTTCGCATAACTCTTTTAGCATAAATAATTATATTTAAGAAAATAGAAATGTCAACCACGGGTGGTCCTGTATCTTCCAATTTTCAATATTTGTGCTATGTTTGCATTTTTATCTATAACTGGTTCTATCAATGGTTTTGCTGCGGTTAGTATCGTGCTTACACCAGGACCGTGCCCGGCATAACGGCAGTCTCCATGTATAACAACACCAATTGTTATTGCTCCTTTACGGAAACTTCTACCATATAGATTATCATGGTCCAAAAGTGCTACAATATCTCCGAGTTTTATCTTATCTATTTTATGTTTTTTAATGAAGTCGCGGTCTGTTGTCATAATATCATAATCACCAGCGCCCATCATCAAACTTCCTGTACCCGAACCCATTAATTGTGCAGGAATAAGTGCTGTTACTGGAACACGAATTTTATTTCCAATCGGTTTTATCTTCATTTTATGCAGTAAAACGGGTGCCAGATTATAAATCGCAATTTCAGGATAATCAATAAGTTTTAGTCCCTGCCCAAATCCCTTTATAAGAATTTTATCATCAATGGAAAGTTTTTCTAAGACATCATCCGGAAAATCAATTATTACATGTTCAGCACCACCATGATGCCCTGTAACAATACCTTTTTTCCCTTTGGCATCGCCGGTTTTTATAATTGCCTCATTACCAATACAGGCATAAAAATTGTAGCCTGCATTTGGACGGTCATATCTGTCTTTCTCATCAAGGATCGTTGACACGCATGGTTCAATATGGTCAGCCTCCCAGCCGAATGCCGGGTCTCCAACTTTTACATTATAGACTATACCGCCTGTGCCTGGCAGTAAAAAAGGTTTTCCTTCGGCATCAACACTGTGTGCTCTTGGTCCTCCAGGATTTGCTACTTTTCCCTGGATTGACATCATTACAAGACTTTTTTCATTCGTTTTTAACATTATTCCTCCTTAAAAAATAAACCAGAACCAGAAATTGATAATATTTTCATTTTTCTCAGAATCTGGAATATGTGCAAAATTAAATATATATTTTTTCCCAGCCTCTACATTTAAAAAGAATCGCGGGTGAATGTAAAATTCAACTCCAGGATATATACTGATTGTCTTTTCTACAATGCCGGATGGAAATTCAGGATAGGCAGGTCCGCGCTCAATCTCATATGGTAAGTATATACTACCTTCGCCCTTTCTGATAAATTCAAATGCTATTTTCGGAAATATTTTTGTATCGTTAAAGAATTTAACAACAAATGAAAATCTGTCCACATCGTTGCCAAGTGGAAAACCCAGGCAGAGTGAATCATCTTCATAGTTATTTTCCGGCACGAAATGGGTATATACCCACTTATCAACAAATGTATAATTTAACTTAAAGAATAATTTTTCCAATATGAGCTTTTTAATTCCACATTGAAATCCAAGTTTATGCGGATATTCAGTATATCCTGAAGGGGGTTCACTGAACTGATAATCATCAATGAGAAATTCCCCAAACAAAATAGTATTGGAAAAGTTGATTGAGCCATCAAAACACCACATTATATTATCGTTTCTATCCATACCCCACTGGCTTAGATAGTATGGCAGAAGAAAGTTGAGATATAATGGTTCAATCTCACCGCCCCAGAGGATGCTTTCCGAAAAGCCAAACTGGAGCTTGTTTAGAGCCAATCCGAGCCTGTGAGTTGATATAAATCTCATTTTTTTTGTATCAAGTACAGAAAAAGTTGAATTGAACGCAAAATATTTATCTTCGTATGTGAATAAAAAGCCGTCATATCCTTCTCTTGTCGGTGATAATAATAGACTATGTTCATCTCCAAATCCAAGCAATAGATTCCTTCTGCCTATAGTCAATTTTGTTTTTTTATCTTTAAATTTTACATAACCTTCGTTCAGATATGCCTGAACAATATCTTTCCAGGGTTTAGGCCCTGTATAATCAAGGTTTGAGCTAAAATGAAATCTTATCCCCTGGGCATATGAGATATTATTTTTAATCTGCCCGGATAACTGGCAATCAAGATCAGAAAAAAATTTTTGAATATCCTTTCTCCCGACACTTATGGTGAAGATTGTGTTAAATTCATTTGATTTTGTCAAAAGAGTTCCTAAAGATGGAATTATTTTTTTGTCTATACTATTTAGTTTTTCTTCCAAAAACAAAAGGGTGTCAATCTCATTAATTATATCTTCTATTTCTAACGGCTTTATTGCCTTAATTTTATTGAATCCCCTGACTTGCAGATAATCAATTGCAGTATTCAGGGGTGAATCAAAAGGAATTAGTGAGTTGAATATAATAAATAAAAGCAAGTTTCCTCCTTATAGATTTTTTTCTATTAATACGTGAATTTTTCCATCGCTCCAGCCTCCTTTTTCAGGTAATGCAAAAATTACTGCAGCGTTGACCAAATTTGTTTTTGCTTCAATCCCGGCGCCGTAAGAAAATGTGTAATTATTATCCAGATAAGCAATATCAAAAAGTGGATAGACAGGGAATCTCTTATATTCAATATTACACCATAGCGCGCGTTTTACAAGAAACTCATCTTCCATATAACCCCGTAAACTCTTTGCCCCACCGACTTTAATATAATCAAAATACTCAAAATTTTCTGTTTTTACATAACGACAATGTGGTTTAATAAAAATATATACATAGCCCATTTCCCCATCATAGAAAAATCTTATTCTTTCATTATTTCTTACCAAGTAATCGAACTTTATGGAATTTAAAAAAATCGTATTTTCTTTACTGAAATTCCATTCTACCCCTGCTCCCAGTAAGGTATGGGAATAACCATAACTTCCGGAATCGGTTAGATAACCCGTTATTTCAACACCACTTGTAACAAAAATATTTAAATAATCATTTAACGGTGTATTGAAAATAATACTTAGTTCAGCAAGTCTTGCCGAATCGTAGGCCCAGATTTGGAGTCCAATGTTAAAAGTCACAGGAGATAAAAAAACCGGTTCAGTGAGGTTAATATTTAGAAATCTTTTTTTATATCTTTCAGAAATATTTGATTCGTAATTAAATCTAAACTGGCGCAGGGTGCCAAAGACATTTAAGGAATAGAGTTCAAAGGCAAGATATTTTTCATATTGCGTAAACATCCCACCAGCAATGACATAATCCGAAGATTTTTCTTTTATGTCCAATAATACAAAATAGTCATCTCGATTTTTTAGAATCGTTTCGGTAATGTCACTAAAAGCGTTTGTTTTTAGAATAGACTTTTTTATTTTATTAAGAGTTTTTAGAGAAAAATATTGGTCTTTTTTCACCCGTGCGATCCTTCTCAGTGGACCAGTGTCTGTTTTTTTATCTGTTTTAAAGAGATAGTCTTTTATTATCGTTCGTTTTCCTTCGTTTATATGAAGAATTAATTTATCTTTATCATTTTCTCCTTTAATAATTTGGGGGGTTATACTACAGAATGGGAATCCTGTGTCACAATAAAGGTCAAGGATTTTTTTTATAAAAATTTCAATATCATTATAATTTCTGAATGGTTTATAAAGATTTAGAAGATATTCGGTAGAGAAGAATGTGTTGCCTTCAATTTCAACTTCTGTAATGTTACTGCTTATGATGGCTAAACTCAGGATTGAAATAGATATGGCCGCCATTTGTCATCTGTGGTTCCAATTTCGCGCAGGACAAAAGTAAAATAATTTGGTTTTTTGGGTTTTCTACGCAATTTCATATTGGCGGCCTGGAGTGTTCTATTGCCTTTGCGGTTATTACATTCAAGACAGGCACAAACAAGATTTTCCCAGGAATCATCACCACCCATTGCCTTTGGAATTACATGGTCGGTTGTCATCTGCCCGCCTTTCTTCCCGCAATACTGACACTCATTATTATCCCGTTTGAGGATATTCTTTTTATTGAGCGGGATATCTTTTCTCTTTATCTGGACATAATATTTTAATCTTAAGACCGAGGGAACCGGAAGTTCGTAATTAATAGAATGAATGGCTTTATCCCGGTCATTCTCAATCAAGTCCACTTTTCCCAGAATGAGCAGGGTGATTGCCCTGCGTAACTTGAGTACGGTAAGCGGTTCATAATTTTGGTTTAGCAATAGAACCGGTTTCTGTAACATACTTTTACAAACCTGCTTTTATCGGCATTATTACATCAATCACAAGGTGTCGGTAATATGTATAAAATCCAAATATATTTGAGGAATCATTGTAGGCAACATAGATTCTAAAAGAATCAGGAATGGTTCGGTCAATTATTATTGTATCGTAGGCAGGATTGAGTTGGAGTTTAATTTCTTTTAATTCAGAAAGAAGGTCACTCATTATATCCGCATCGGTTCTTAAAGGTCCAATTTTTACCGCATCTTCAACCTTGTTTTTTGCTGCTGAATAAGTGAACTGGATTCTGAATATTTGATAGCCGACATAACCTATGAGCAAAAGAAGTATTATCAAAAATATTATACCGAAACCAGAGATACCTTTTGAATAACGCGTGTACATATACACCTCCTTTTAATTTTTCATTAAAAGATAAAACTTCATTTTTTTCTACCTTCAATGAACCAGATATCCTCTTCCAATTGCTTTATCCATGCATCACATCTTTCGATTTCAGTCTTTACATATGAAGCAAACTGAGCATCATCTTTTGCCTGTTTATAATAATTTTCCGCCTGCCTTAGAAGACTGAGCGCTGCCTTTGCTTCACCAATCGTTGATTTGGCTTTCTTTTTATCAAATACTGCCTTTCTCTGAAATCCTCTTCGTTCATAAATATCACCCAGTAGCACATAGGCATAGTTATTATCCGAAGAGATTTTTAGAGCATTGCGCACCATATTTTCCGCTTCATTAAGTTTGCCCCTGCTTATCTGCAGATCTGCAAGATACAGGATTGGTAATGGATTATCCGGTGCAAGTTTTTTTGCTTCAAGATATTCTTTTTCCGCATTTGTATATTTTTTCTGCTTTGCATAGATAGAACCAAGCTGGAGATGGTAAAAATAATAATCAGGTTTTTTGGAAATGAGAAAATTGTATTCACCGATTGCTTTATCATAGTATTTTAAATCAAGATATGTCTTTGCCAGTAGTTCTCTGACATCTATTGCTTCGGGTTTTTTCGCTTTCAATGTTTCAAGATAGTTTACTGATTTGTCTGGTTCACCTTTTTCAATATAAATGTTTGCTATTGCTTTAATTGCAATCAGATTATCAGATTCAAATTTTAGAGATTTGAAGTAATATGAAAGTGCCTTATCGTAATCCTTGATTTTCGTATAAACAAAACCAAGACCATTGAAAATATTCACATTTGTAGAATCAAATTGTATGGCAGTCAAATACTCGCTAATTGCTTCGCCGTATTTTTTCTGGTCGGTATAAAGTGCAGCCAGCCCTTCGTAAGCCCTCGTATCCTTTGGATCAATTTTTTGGGCATGATTATATACTGATTCAGCAGCAGTATATTCGTGTTTTGCACGGTAAATCTGACCAATTGCTATATATGCCGCATAAAACTTTGGGTAAAGTTTTATTGCTTCATTAAAATGGGATAACGCATCATCATATTTAGCCTGTTTCAGATATTCATATCCAATCGAATATTCTTCCTGTGCCTTTGTCTTCGCATCTTCAGACGGCTCTGGTTCGGTTTTTTGAACGGGTTGCGTTGCAACGCAAGCCAATAGGATTAAGCCTATTAATGAAAATAAGGTAATTTTTCTCTTCATTGTTTTTTCTCCTTTCTTTATCTTTATATTTATATGGAGCCGACGGGATTCGAACCCGCGACCTCTTGACTGCCAGTCAAGCGCTCTCCCAACTGGGCTACGGCCCCGTTTTCAATATTTACAATTTTATCCAGTCCAAGTAAATTGTCAATACTGAATTTGACTGATTCTTCTCCATTTTTTCTTTTCTTAAATTTTAAGTCTTCATACTAAGTTTCAAAATGCGTTTATTTTTCCGCCATTCATCATAGCACCTTTTCGTAAATATGGATTAAATGAAAATCTCAATCCCCCTCTTTCCCCCTTTTATAAAGGGGGATAATAGGGGATTATATTTTTATAAAGTAGGATAATAGAGGATTATTGAATGAAAAAGCAAAATTTCTGATATTTAAGAAGAAAACCCCAAAATGGTTACTTTATATTGAAAAATATGGAGAGGAGTCGGATAATTTGGTTGTTGGGATACATAAGGCTAAACAGCGAATTGATTTAGTGGAAATGTGAATAAGGGTATTACATTGATTTTGTGTAATAAAATAATTGTGGTATTTTACCTTTATCGGAATTAATGCAATTTTTTTATATACTAAACTCTTTATGTTTGGCAAGTATATTATCAGCGAGTGCATCAAGCGCCTTAAAATCTTCCTGCTTTGGATAACCTTTGGCAATCACCGGTGCTATTAATTCCACACTTAGATTGGATATCAATTCTTTTATCTTTTCCGGCATTTTACCACCCCAAGAATACGAACCTATTATTGAAGCGAACTTCGTCTTGGGCCTCAATGCGTTGCATAGATACGCTGCATAGACCGCCAGTGGATGTGGTCCCGTGAGCACGGTTGGGGTTCCAATCACGACTGTTGCTGCATCAACGAGTGCCATTGCCAGTTCACCAATATCGGTCTTTGTTAGATTAAATGGTTTGATTGTGATACCACGTTTCATAATACCATCAATAAAGTATTCCGCCATTTTTTCGACACTGCCATGCATTGAAACATAAGGAAATACCACTTCATTTTTGACATTATCTGATGTCCAATCTTTATAGGCATTAATAATAAATTCAGGTCTATTATAAACCGGCCCATGGCTGGGGGCAATGATATCGATTTGAAAATTATTCAGGCGTTCCAGATGTTTTTGTATATTTTTCCTGAAGGGCATCATTATTTCCGCATAATACCTTTTTGCCGATTCATAAACCTTCGCTTCATCAATTGCATATAAATCACTCGTTGCAAGGTGTGAACCAAAGAAATCACATGGGAATAATATTCTTTCTTCTTTTAGATAAGTAAGCATTGTCTCGGGCCAGTGAACCCAGGGCGCGAAAATGAATTGCAAGGTGAGGTTGCCGAGTGATAGTATCTCGTTGTCCTGCACTTCAATAAATTTATCTTCCGGGATCAATAATAAGTCCATAAGCATACCTTTGCATTTCGCATTTGTTACTACTTTTGCCATTGGAAATTCTTTTAAAACCCTTGGTATTCCGCCTGAATGGTCCTGTTCAGCATGGTGTGAAATCACATAGTCAATTTTCTGAATATTCAGTTTTCTTAAATTTTCAATCAACTCATTCTCTTTCGTCGGGTCAACTGCATCAATGAGGGCTGTCTTTTCAGAACCAATAATTAAATAAGAATTATAACTCGTGCCGTCAGGCAATGGGATTAATTCATCAAAAAGTCTTCTGTCCCAATGATTTACGCCAACTGCGTAAATTTTATTTTTAATTTCTCTTATATGCATAGGACCTCCTTAAAAAATACCTAAAAGTCAAAAACCTGTCCCGTTGAATAGCGGGATACCCAATTACCTAAAAGTTCGAAATATTTAAATTACTTATTCCCTTCAATATATGTTGTCGCAGTTTTGGGAACCTTCAATTTTAATTCTTTATGGTAATAATCATAGGTCAGGGGCTCAGCATTTTCATTAATTACTTCAGCATCAACGACCCTTCCAATAAATAAAGTATGCGTTCCACAGTCAATAGAGTCAACAACTTCGCATTCAATATAGCCAATGGTATTTTCAAGAATTAAGGGTGCGCCAGTTTTTCCGATTTTATGATTGACATTTTTGAATTTATCTATTTCCCGTCCCGATCTGAATCCAAACTGTCCAATGAATTTTGGCGGGGTAGTTTTAGTAAGAATTGCAATAGAAAAGACTTTACTTTCTTTAATAAATTCGTGGGTAAGATTATTTTTGTTAATTGAAACTCCAATCTGTGGAGGTTCCGCAGTTATTTGAAATACTGTGTTTGTTATTTGCCCATTTATTTTATCTTCTTTTTTAGAGCTGACAATATAAATTCCGTATGAAACTTTATGTAATGTCTTGATATTCATAATACTTTCTTCAGTTTTTTGGTAATTTCTTCTTTAGGAACTGCTCCGACTACTTCATCTACGACCTTGCCATTTTTAAATATCTTAATATTGGGAATAGACATAATATTATATTCGGTAGTCTTATGTGGATTTTCATCCACATTTAACTTAGCGACCTTTATTTTACCCTCATACTCTTCAGCAATTTCATCAATAACCGGTCCCACCATTCTGCACGGACCACACCACGGAGCCCAGAAGTCAACCAACACCGGAATTTCGGATTTTTTGACCTCCTGGTCAAATGTATCATCGGTTATATGTATTACGGCCATTATGCCTCCAACCAACTATTCTAAAAAACCTGCTCTACTGCTTTCACCTCTGGTATCGCATCTTTCAATCGTTTTTCGATTGCCATTTTCAACGTCAACATGCTCATCGGACATCCACCGCAGGCACCAGTCAGTCTAACTTTTACTATACCATCAGGGCTAACTTCAACAAGTTCCACATCACCACCATCCATTTGCAGATTGGGTCTTATCTCTGCAAGGATTTTTTCAACCTTTTCTTTCATTAAAACCCCCTTTACTAATTTTATCATACCATATTTAGATATAAACTATACGATAAAGTTTATTATCTTGCACAAATAATCATAACCAAAAACAATATGATGTCAAGGTTGACATCATATAAAAAATATTTATAATCAATTTATGTGCTGGGTGGATATTCTAATATTAATAATCATAATTTGTTTAGTAATCCAGGGTCTCATTGTTGGTTTTATTAGAAGCATATTTGACATCGGGGGGATTGTGATTGGTATCTTTCTTGCTATTGAATATGCCGAACGATTAAAAATGGAAAGATATGTAGCATTTTTACTGATATTTCTGGGCACTGCAATTATTGCATCAATTTTAGGCAGGATAATATCTAAACTAATCCATCTCACACCATTAGGAATTATGGATAGATTGATGGGTGGTGGATTGGGCTTCATTAAAGGTATATTTTTTTGTTTTGTATTTATAATAATACTTTTTCTCTGGGATAAAGGAAGAACAATAGAAAAATGCGAAATAGCGCCGCTTATTCTAAACAGCGGTTTATCAATAGCGCAGTTACTACCAGAAAAGTGGTATAAATGGCTAAAAAAGACTACGAAAAAGCAGGAAAAACTCCGTGCACAAATTTATTATGAATGCCATAACCTTTATTTCTGATTTTGGTCAAAAAGATTGGTTTGTGCCAGCAGTCAAAGCCGAGATTCTCAAAATTAATCCTGAAGTTAATATAATTGATATCACACATAATGTAGCGCCTTTTGATATAAAGCAGGCGGCGTTTATTTTGAAGATGGTTTATAAAAATTTCCCCGATGGCACTATCCATCTTGCGGTTGTTGACCCTGGTGTCGGGAGCAAAAGAAAGCCGATAATCGTTTTTTCTGATCGTTATTATTTTGTTGGTCCAGACAATGGGATATTTTCTTATATTTATGATAAAGATTCAGTTGTTTATGAAATAAATGTACAAAGGAATGTAAGTTATACTTTCCATGCGCGAGATATCTTTGGCCCGGTTGCTGCCAAATTAAGCATAGGTATTGATATTAAGAAACTGGGCAAGAGAATATATAGATATACGAAATTCCCTTTTCCATCTATAAAAAGACAAAAAGGAAAGATTTTTGGTGAGATTATCTATATTGATAGTTTCGGAAATCTCATAACAAATATTCCTGTTAAGTTTTTGTTAAAAAATATTTATATAGAAGATTTTGATAAAGTTAATGTAAAAAAATTTTATGCCCTGGGTAAACCCAAGGAAGTTTTCGCAGTGCCGGGAAGTTCAAAGTTCTATGAGATTGTTTGTTTCAAAGAACGGGCGGATGAAAGGCTTAAGATAAAAGCCGGTCATAAAGTTGTAGGTATTTTATAAATTATTTTTCCCCTTGACTTTTTGTTGAATTTTAATATAATATATATGCTCAAGTTTAAAAATTATTAATTCAGGTATTGCCTGAGTTTGTTCTTTGAAATTCTCCTATTTATAGAATTGTCCAGGGTATTGGGTCCCAGAAAGATTTAATTCTTCTGGAGAGTTTGATCCTGGCTCAGGACTAACGCTGGCGGCGTGTCTTAGACATGCAAGTCGGACGGGTGCTTAGCTGTAGCAATACAGTTAAGCATTAGTGGCGAACGGGTGAGTAATACAAAAGTAACTTACCCTGGAGTGGGGCATAACCCCGCGAAAGCGGGGCTAATTCCCCATATGCTCACGGGATGCGAGTCTTGTGAGGAAAGGCTTG